>NZ_SCFT01000014.1:0-45549 GCF_016617655.1 Erysipelothrix sp. strain 2 (EsS2-7-Brazil) | reverse complement strand
ATATATCGACTATTATAATAACAAAAGAATTAAGAGCAAACTAAAAGGACTGACTCCTGCACAGTACAGAAATCAATCCTTTAGTTTAACTCTTAATTAAACCGTCCAAGATATTGGGGGCAGTTCAATCTACGGTTTCTTTTTTTCTTTGAGTTTTCTTAATTTATTGGTACGCTGAACTTTTTTGAGTTGTTCGTAATTAGAAGCGTATGTTTTTTCCGCAGAATTTAGGTTTTGAGGACGATAAAACTCCTCATCTTTAAGTTCGTCGGGTAAATATTGGATTTTATGCCACAAATCACTACGCTCATAATCGTACATATCCTGATCATCAACACCCACAGCATTTAGACGTAGATATTGAGGTACTTGATGTGCTGTTTCACGAACGGTTTTTAAGGCTGCATCAATACCGTGTTCCCCCGCTTTAGATTTAGGTGAAAGGGCACATTCAATAACGACAACACTTAACGGAAGCTTAGCCTCAGGAAATCCAATTCGTTTTGCGGCATCGATGGCGGTGACAACACGTGCACATAATGCGGGATTTGCAAGTCCGATATCTTCATAAGCTATGGCAATAAGCCGACGTTCGATCGAATCCATATCCCCCACATGAATTAATTTCGCAAGATAGTATAGAGCGGCTTGGACATCACTTCCACGGATTGATTTTTGGAATGCACTCAGGGCATCATAGTGATTGTCGCTATCTTTATCCATTGAAATATTAACGGAGAGACTCAGTTTTTCAAGATGTTTTTCGGTAATAACATCATCGCGTGTCGATTGTGCCAGTAAATCAAGGGCATTGAGTGCGTATCGTGCATCACCATTACAACTTGAAGCAATTGATTCTAAAACATCTTCTTGAATAATTTGATTGTTTTCAAATACTGAAGCTGCACGCTTTAATATGGATACAATATTATTATAAGATAGGGGTTTAAATTCAAATAGATGTACGCGAGATCGAATCGCTGGATTTATTGAAAAATAAGGATTGGCTGTTGTTGCACCAATCATCGTGATCAGACCACTTTCCACATGAGGTAAAAGAATATCTTGTTTATCTTTATTTAAACGATGAACCTCGTCAATAATCACGACAAGACCGCTGCTCATTTCTGCTTCAAGAAAGAGTGCATCCAGTTTCTTTTTATTATCCGTAACAGCATTAAAAAGTCGATACGGTCGTTTTAACGAATTAGCGATGGCCATCGCAGTCGTTGTTTTTCCCGTACCGGGAGGTCCGAAGAAAATCATGGAATGAAGATTACCGCTTTCCACGACATTACGTAAAATTTGATTTTCCCCAAGTAGATGTTCTTGTCCGATGATATCATCAATCGTTTCAGGACGTACTCGGAATGCTAATGGTTTGTTCATAAAATCACCCTATATATTGTAACATGTTTACGGTAGAATAGAGATGAGGTGATTTCATGAAAATCGTGATACAAAAAGTAAAAGAAGCAAAAGTTGTTGTAGATCAAGCAATCGTGGGTGAAATTAAACAAGGATATATGTTACTTGTTGGGATGGAAACAGGTGATAGCGATGCCGATATTAAGAAAGCCGTTGATAAAATTTCGTCTATTCGACTTTTTGATGATGCAGAAGGTAAAATTAATCTCAGTATTCAAGATGTAGGGGGGGCTATTTTGTCAATTTCTCAATTTACATTAGCAGCAGATTGTCGTAAAGGGAATCGTCCAAGCTTTAGTAATGCAATGGAGCCAACTCAAGCAAATACGATGTTTGAGGCATTCAACACGGGGTTAAGAAATCATGGTCTTAAAGTTGAAACGGGTATTTTCCAAACCCATATGAATGTAATTTTGGATAATGATGGCCCCATTACGATTATGCTCAATATTAAAGATGGTAAGGTAATTTAAGGTGTGGTATTATTAAAGACGTTAATTGGAGATGATAACATGACAACAATACTTGATGGATTGGCTGTTTCAAAAGCAATTCGTGCTTCGTTAAAAGCAGAAACAGAAGTGCTTATTGAACAAGGGAAACGTGTACCTTCACTAACCGTTGTAATCGTGGGAAATGATCCCGCTTCACAAACGTATGTGAATTCTAAAGTAAAACAATGTAAGTCTGTAGGATTTTCTTCACAGGCGATTTCGTGTGAGGCGGATACATCTCAAGAAGCACTGCTTGAGATTATTAAGACCTTAAACCAAGATGATAATATTGATGGGATTTTGGTTCAGTTACCGTTACCGAAGCATATTGATGAAAATGTTATTATTGAAGCAATTGATCCGCTTAAGGATGTCGATGGATTACACCCCCTTAATGTAGGCTATTTAGAATTAAATCGTCCACGATTTGTATCCTGTACGCCGAAAGGGATTATTCGCTTATTAGATTGGTATAATGTGGAAATTGAAGGGAAGCGAGCATTGGTGATTGGCAGAAGTCGCCTTGTGGGGAAACCTGTCGCAACACTGTTAACGCAAAAGAATGCGACCGTTACCTTGGCACATTCAAAAACAAAAAACTTAGATGAACTCATTTGTTCTAATGATATAATTGTGGTTGCAATGGGAAAACCGGAAGCGATTCCCGCATCTTGGATTTCAAATCAACACGTACTCATTGATGTAGGAATTCATCGTATTGATGGAAATTTAAGAGGGGATGTAGAGCGTCAGGCTTATGAAATTGCATCGTATGCAACGCCAGTTCCGAAAGGTGTTGGACCGATGACCATTGCGAGCTTACTTGAAAATACAATGATTGCATATAAACTTAAGGAGTGTCAGCATGATTGATAAAACATATGGTTTAGGTGATATTGTACAAATGAAAAAAGATCACCCATGTAAGAAATCACAGTACTTTAAAATTACACGAATGGGTGCAGATATAAAAATTAAGTGCGAAGGATGTGGGTCTGTTATTATGCTCACACGTCAAGATTTTGAAAAAAAATTAAAGAAAGTAATTGAAAGAAACGAGGAATTATAGATGGCATTAACAGCAGGAATTGTTGGATTACCAAACGTGGGTAAATCCACATTATTTAACGCAATCACGAAATCACAGGTTGAGGCAGCAAACTATCCATTTGCGACGATTGCACCAAACGTAGGTGTTGTAAAGGTAAACGATCCACGACTCGACACAATTCAAAAATTTATTGAGTCTAAGAAGATTATTCCCACAACGTTTGAGTTTACGGATATTGCAGGACTTGTAAAGGGTGCATCAAAAGGTGAAGGTTTAGGGAACCAATTCCTATCAAACATTCGTGAAGTGGATGCCATCGTGCATGTTGTACGTTGTTTTGCGAATTCAGATATTGTGCATGAGCATGGTGTTGTTGGTGATCCAATCTCTGATATTGAAATTATTGAAATTGAACTCATGCTTGCGGATTTACAAAGTGTAGAGAACCGAATTTCACGTGTAGGACGTAAAGCAAAATCGAATGATAAAGAAGCAATGGCAGAAATGAAGTTATTAGATCGTGCAAAGGAAACGCTTGAAAATAACCGTCCATTAAGCGATCTCAATTTGTCAGAAGATGATGAAAAACTTGCTCGTACGTTCCATTTCCTAACCATTAAACCTGTTATTTATGTAGCGAATATCGATGAAGACAGTCTTATGGATATTGAAAGTAACGAAATGTACCAAAAGGTTAAAGCGTATGCAGAAGCGCGATCATGTCGTGTGATTCCTGTATGTGCAAAAGTTGAAGAAGATTTATCAAGTCTTGAAGATGATGAAAAAGCAGCATTCTTGGCCGATTTAGGGGTTCAAGAAAGTGGATTGGATGTATTAGTTCGTAATAGCTATGAAATCTTAAACTTACGCACTTTCTTTACTGCGGGTCCACAAGAAATTCGTGCATGGACTTTTGTGAATGGCATGAAGGCACCACAATGTGCTGGGGTGATTCATACAGACTTTGAAAAAGGATTTATCCGATCCGAAACGTATAATGTGGAAGATTTGGAAGCGTTTGGAAGTGAACAAGCAATTAAAGAAGCAGGAAAAATGCGCTCTGAAGGAAAAGATTACGTCATGAAAGATGGCGACATCGTACACTTTAGATTTAATAATTAATAAAAAGACCCCCTTACAAAGGTGGGAACTGACCTAGTTCCGTGATTTGTGGAGGGGGTTTTATGTAAATAAAAAAAGAACCATGGATTTATTTTATGGTATAATGAAACAAAGGTAAGAGGAGGGAATCTTATGAAATTAGTATTAGCTATTGTTTCAAATGATGACAGTACTGTAGTTTCAAATGCTTTGAATAAAGAAAACTATCAAGTTACACGTCTCGCTACAACAGGTGGATTCTTACGAGCAGGAAATACAACACTTATTATTGGTGTTGATGATGATCGCGTCGAAGGATGTTTGGAAATCATTGGTAATGAATGTAGTAAACGTACGGAAGTTGTACCATCTACAGCCTCATATGATATCGGACGTTACGCATCATTCCCTGTGGAAGTTCAAGTTGGTGGCGCAACCGTGTTCGTCATGGATGTAGAGCAATTCCATAAACTTTAAAAAAGAAAGAACGATCTCGTTCTTTCTTTTTTAAATTAATTCAAAATATTCTGGCCAGCGATATTCCCGAATGGGCATGGGCCGATTATTATCAAAATAGAGGACCAGCGCAGGCTTAATGCCATTCCAGTTATCCACAATTTCAAAATGAGTGAGATGCCCATCGGCGATAAGTTGTTTTGCTTTCGCATGATAATTAAAATAAGCCATGATTTTCCCTGCTTTCACCCCTATTCTATACGATTTACATGAAAATATAAAGGCGGTAATACGATGAAACTGACACCAAATCTAATGGTTACAAATGTGAACGAAAGTATTTTGTTTTACCAAACCGTTTTAGAGATGAATGTTTATGATCAAGTGGATAGGGATTCAGTCCCGATCTTCGCGATTCTTGGTCGCGGCGAAACAACATTAATGCTTGAAGAAAAAAATACATTGATTGAAGAATATCCAACACTTCATACAGATTCGATTAATCCTTCTTTAACACTTTTTATTAAAGTCGATGATGTAGAGGCGGAATACAAACGGCTCAAAACACATCCAAATTTAATAAAGACACTCCATAAAACATTTTATGATATATGGGAATTTGCGTTAACAGATCCTGATGGTGTCGTCATTACCTTTGCCGGAGGTTCCTATGAAACCGGAAAAAATTAAAGACGTATGCCTTCAAAATAAAGGAACGGTGTATGACTTTAAAGATGAGTGGAATGCGGAACGCGCTCTTGTAGGTGGGAAAATGTATATGATGATGGGAACCAATAAAGAGGGAAATTCAATTGTAACGGTGAAAGCGGAACCCAGTGAAGGGGCACGCTATCGTGAAATGTATCCAGGAGTCATCACTGAAGGTTACTATATGAATAAAGTTCATTGGATTTCAATTCGTATGGATAAGGATGTGGATGAACCACTCATTGAAACACTTATTAACGAGTCGTATGAACTTATCTTTAAGAGTCTAACTAAGAAAATACAAAGTGAGATAAAATAAAAAGTTCCGCAAGGAACTTTTTATTTTGTTTTGTAATAACGTCGGTGTTCGAAAATTGACTCGAGTGAATATTTCGAAGCATCACCTTCAAGCAATTGATGACTGCCATCTGTAACCAACCGTGCTTCAAATTGTTTTTCATAATCAGGAATTGATAACTTTGTACGCTGATCAAGGTCATCTTGATGTGTCATGCACAAGTGTTTTTTGTAATTAGGTTGTAAGATCCCGGAGAAGAACTCGCCCACGGCACCAGAACCATAACTGTATAAACCAATACGATCTCCAGCATTTAAGGATCCTTGTTCTAGGAGACTGAGTAAACTTAAGTAGAGCGAACCGGTATAAATATTACCCACTTGACGATTGTATAGTGTACTTGTTTTAAAGTTTTCAAACAATGCAGGGTGTGTTGCTTCATCTGCGATAAGTTTGAGTGTTTTTAATCCAAGTTTCGTATAAGGAATATGGAAACAGATTGCTTTGAAATCCTCAAGATTTTGATCTGTTTTATTTAAATAATCTTCATATACGGTGGTGAATAGACGTTGGTACTGCTCATTTGAGTACTTCCCATCTACAAAAGCAACATCACTATAATTCGGTCTCCAGAAATCCCAAATATCATCTGAAAAATAAGATGCATCTGCTTCAAGGGTCATGATTTTTGGATGTGCACTGACTAACATTGCGACTGATCCAACACCTTGTGTCGCTTCACCTCCGGTGTTAAGGCCGTATCGCGAAATGTCACTTGCGATTACGAGAACTTTTTTATTGGGATTTAAAGCGATATGTCCTTTTGCAAGTTGAAGACCCGCAGTTGCTCCATAGCACGCTTGTTTAATTTCAATACAACGTGCAAAAGGGTTAATCCCCAATAATGTATGAATTGAGGTTGCGCCTGCTTTTGATTGGTCAATACCGGATTCTGTAGCGAGAATCACAAGGTCGATGGCCTCTTTATCCGCATCATCTAATATTTTTGAAGCGGCATTCGCCCCCAAAGTAACGGTATCCTGTGATAGTGGACAGACAGCTTGTAGATCTTGTCCAAGTCCGAGAATATATTTGTTTGGATCAATCCCGCGTGCTTGCGCGAGATCCGCCATATCAATATACGTTAATGGGGCATAAAACCCTATTTTATCAAGTCCAATTTCCATGGAATATCTCCTTTTTCAATATGCTTTCATTATAATAGTCTCTTGGCTAATAAGCAAAAATTATGTGTAATTCAAGAATAATTCACACGAAGTAGGGTATTTTAGGCATAAACTTATGGTATCTTGTGTGAAAATGAGCGCTTTTTACGCTCAAATGGTAAACTAGGGTTCGAGATAGAGATAGGCGTTAAGGAAAATGTTGTGTTTATAAATTGTAAACGGTATAATTGTCTAGCCGACATTTTAGAAGGAGTGATTTTTTGCGAGACGTAGTTATAGTCAGTGCTGCGCGCACTGCGATAGGTAAATTCGGGGGAAGCTTCTTGAAGACTTCAGCGGTAGAATTAGGGACTGCAGTAATTAAAGAAGCGATTCATCGTGCAAAGATTTCGCCGGAAGATGTTGAATACGTAGTAATGGGTAATGTCATCCAAACTGGATTGGGACAAAACCCTGCACGACAAGCATCGGTGTTTTCTGGAATTCCATATTCAACACCTGCCATGACCATCAATGAGATGTGTGGATCGGGGATGAAGTCAATTCATCTTGGAATGCAATCCATTATGCTTGGTGAGAAGGATGTTGTAGTTGTGGGTGGTTTTGAGAATATGTCACAAGCGCCTCATATAATAAAAAATGGTCGCTTTGGTTCGAAATTTCAAAACTTAGAGACAGAAGATACAATTCAAAAAGATGGTTTTGTTGATGCGTTTACCAATGAGTTGATGGGTGTGACAGCAGAAACGGTTGCTGAACAGTTTCATATATCGCGTGAGGATCAAGATGCATTTGCATTAGAATCTCAAATGCGTGCAACGCGTGCACTTGAGGCGGGACTGTTTAAAGATGAAATTGTTCCTGTTAATAACGGACGTGAACTTATTGATACGGATGAGTTTATCCGAACAAATTCAACCCTGGAAGGACTCCAACGATTAAAACCTAGTTTTAAATTAGACGGAACGGTTACTGCTGGAAATGCATCCGGGGTTAATGATGGTGCTGCTGCACTGATTTTAATGAGCCGTGAAAAGGCTGAAGCGATGGATTTAGAGATAATTGCGACAATTAAAGGTTTCTCAGAAGTTGGGGTTGAACCCGAAATCATGGGATACGCACCTTACTATGCTGTAAAATCTTTAGTTGAGAAAACAAATACTGATTTAAATACCGTTGATCGTTTTGAATTAAACGAAGCATTTGCTTCACAATCCTTAGCGGTTTGTCGTGACTTAAATTTAGATTTAGATAAAGTGAATGTTAATGGGGGTGCGATTTCAATTGGTCATCCAATTGGTGCATCGGGCGCGCGTATTATGGTTACTTTAATCTATGAATTAATTCATTCAAATACAAAACGAGGAATTGCATCGTTATGTATTGGTGGCGGCATGGGTGTCGCAATGATGATTGAACGTGAAGAACCTACTAAGTAGGTTCTTTTTTGCAGGGATTATCGCGGTTGTTTAATATTTAATCCTTGACATAACCATGCTATAATAGTATGGAATTTGGAAAGAGGTACTAAAAATGAAAAAAGTTAGAGTTAGATATGCACCAAGTCCAACAGGATTTCTTCATATCGGTAACGCCCGTACAGCGTTATTTGATTATTTAGTGGCAAAACATCACGGTGGTGATTTTGTCCTACGTATTGAGGATACAGACATTGAACGTAATGTTGAGGGCGGTGAGGAATCACAACTTTATTTCTTAAACTGGTTAGGGATTGTACCTGATGAATCTCCAGACAAACCAAAACCAGAATATGCTCCATATCGTCAAATGGAACGTTTAGAAATTTATAATGAATATGTGGAAAAGTTATTAGCGAGCGGTGATGCTTACAAGTGTTACTGTACTACGGAAGAACTTGATGAAGATTATAAGCGTCAAGTTGCGGCAGGACACCAATCAACACGCTACAGCCGTACGTGTCTTCACCTTGATGATGAAACCAAACAACGTTATGAAACAGAACAACGTCCTTACTCTGTAAGGTTGCGCGTTCCAACGGATGCGACATATACTTTTAATGATATGGTTCGTGGTGAAATCTCATTTGAGTCAAAAGATATCGGTGACTGGGTTATTGTGAAGTCAAATGGTATTCCTACCTATAACTTTGCGGTTGTTATTGATGATCACTTGATGGAAATCTCCCATGTATTCCGTGGTGAAGAGCACATTTCAAATACACCAAAACAAATGATGTTATATGAAATGTTTGGATGGGATATTCCGCTATTTGGACATATGACTTTAATCGTTAATGAAAACGGTAAGAAGTTATCCAAACGTGATAATTCAGTTATGCAATACATCAGTCAATATAAAGATCAAGGGTATCTTCCCGAAGCAATGTTTAACTTTATGGCACTGCTTGGTTGGTCACCAAAGGGAGAAAAAGAACTCTTTACACATGAAGAACTCATTGCAGAATTTAGTGAGGATCGTTTATCAAAAGCGCCATCCATGTTTGATGTTACAAAACTTACTTGGATGAATCATCAATACTTAAAAGAAAAAGAAGATGGTGAATGGCTAAGCTTTGTGAGACCATTTGCGGAAGCAGCACACGATCTTACAAACAAAGACGAAGCGTGGATTGAAAAGTGTTTACTTCTCTTTAAAGAACAATTGCAATATGGTGCAGAAATCGGTTCATTAATCGAACCCTACTTTGTTGAACCAGAATTAACCGATTCAGAAAAAGAAGTTTTAGAGTGGGAAACAACACCTGTGGTTGCACAAGCATTCTTGAATAACTTACCAGAATCATGGGATGTGGATTCACTGAAAGAAGCATTTAATGCTGCGAAAACTGAATCTGGACTTAAAGGAAAACCGTTATTTATGGGATTACGTGTTAGTGCAACGCATCAAACACATGGACCTGATTTAATGAGTGCGTTATATCTTTTAGGTCGCGACGTTGTTGAAAAACGTTTAAATGAATACATCAATAAAATTTAAACCAACTTCCGAGCACAAGGTCTTACGAGATCCTTTGCACGGATACATTCATGTACATCATCAAGTTATTTGGGATCTGATTAACGCACCAGAATTTCAAAGACTAAGACGCATCCATCAATTAGGTGGAACAAATCAAGTTTATCATGGCGCAGAACATTCGCGTTTCTCTCATTCAGTTGGAGTATACGAAGTGGTTCGCTTAATGATTGAAAATGTGAACGGATTGTCGGATACACTTTCAGATTTGGAACATATTGCATTATTATGTGCCGGTTTGCTTCATGATGTGGGTCATGGCCCTTTTTCTCATGCTTTCGAATCTGTGACATCGGTTAATCACGAAAAGTTTACGGATCGAATTATTCTAGAGGACACACAGGTTCATAAGATTCTTGTTGAGGCGCATCCAGAGTTGCCGCAACTGGTTGCAGATATTATCGCGCACCGTCATTCGCGCAAACTCTTGACACAAATTATTTCAAGTCAATTGGATGCAGATCGCATGGATTATCTCCTGCGTGATTCATACTTTACGGGTGTTAGTTATGGTGAATTTGATTTATCTCGTATTTTAAGAACACTTATTGTAATTGATGATAAGCTTGTGGTAAAAGAGAGTGGAATTCATGCGGTTGAAGACTATATTATGGCTCGCTATCAGATGTACTGGCAGGTCTACCTTCATCCAACATCACGAAGTTTTGAGATGATTCTATTCGCAATTTTTGAACGAATGAAAGATTTGGTTCATGAGGGTAAAGCATTAGGGAATGAGTTATCGTTTTTCAAACCCTTTGTTTCGGGTGGGGAAATTAGTACTCAAGAACATTTTGAATTGGATGAATCGACCTGCTATGCCGGATTTATGTCCTTAACGAAATCTAAAGATCCCATCCTAAAAGACTTAGCGTTACGTCTTTTAAATCGTAAACTCTTTAAATATGAAGATCTCGAGTCTTCACAACAAGTTGATGCGATTAAAGAACGGGTACAAAATGCCGGTTTTGATAATCGCTACTATGTTATTAGTGATCAACAATCGCAAATCCTTTATTCACCTTATGTTGAAAATGGTGAAGAGGGGTTATGGGTTGTCCTAAAAAACGGTACACTTGTAGAATTAACCAGCGCATCCTCAATCGTTCGGGGATTCGCGACGGGTGAAAAGAAACAGGACGAAAAGATTTTCTACCCTGAGGAGGTATAATCATGAAAAAACAAACATATATCAATATTCGTGAAAAGGTGATGAATGAATTGCCTGAAAAGACAGTTACGTTTTTATTCAGCGGATGCGGTGTTCGTCGTTCAGCAGATGCGGAATACCCTTTCTCAGCGAATCGAAACTTTTATTATGTAACCGGTATTGAAGAACCGGAAGCGGTTGTTGTTTTTGAAAAAGAAACAAATCATGAAATCCTATTTTTACGTGAAATTAATCCAGACATGGAAAAATGGGTTGGATATTTTATGACAAAAGAAGAAGCGCAAACAATTTCGGGGATTGAAGATGTCCGTTACTTTAATGAATTTGATGCGTATGTAACATCAGTTTTAGATTCAGGACTCTCAATTGGAGTTGATATGGATCACGATACCATTGGCGATGTTGAACATTCATCCGGTCTTGTCTTTGCGGATGCGGTAGGCGAAGAAAATGTTGTGGATATTTTTGAATGTCTTGTACGTTGTCGCCAAATTAAACATCCTGAAGAAGTGGAAGCCATTCGTCACGCGATTGATGTAACGGATCATGCAATCAAAGCAATGGTAGAAGAAATGAAACCAGGTGCCAATGAAAATGACATGGCTGCGCGCTTTTTATATGAAGGCAATAAGGCCCACGGCGATTTAATGTTTGACACAATTTGCGCAAGTGGTAAGAATGCGACCGTGCTTCATTACATTTCAAACAATCAACCGTTAAATGATGGCGAACTTGTTTTACTTGACTTAGGCATTCGTGTTAATGGTTATGGTGCCGATATTTCTCGTACGTTCCCAATCAATGGAACGTTTACACCACGCCAAAAAGAAGTTTATCAAGAAGTCTTGAATACGTTCCACATCATTAATGAATCGGTTAAACCTGGTATTTCAATTATGGAATTAAATGAAATCTCAAAAGAAACATTAGGACAATCATGTATTAAACTCGGACTAATCGATAATGTTGAGGAAGTAGGGCGTTACTACTATCACAGTATTGGTCATTCACTTGGTTTGGACACACATGATGTTTGGATTGATCGTGGCCAACCCTTAGTACCGGGTAATGTTATTACAAATGAACCGGGCCTCTATATCGCTGAAGAAGGTATTGGTATTCGCATTGAAACAGACCTACTTGTAACGGAAAATGGATGTGAAGATTTAGCCCCACAAATCATGCGAGAAATAAGTGAAATCGAAGCGTATTTTGTGAAGTAATGTGAATGTAAAATGAAAGTGTGTGTATTGAAGCACACTTTTTTACTTTATGTAATAAACATGTTGACATTGTTGTTCAAAGCCATATAATACATAGGTGAAATACGTAAGGGGGATCTCCATTAAAACTAAAGTCACTATTAAGCAAAAGTCTCGTGATGAATCCTTTCATCACACCGATACCCAAGCCGATCTCATAAACTATGGACCGTATCAACGCATAATGTATGACGAAGAAGATGCATATGTTATTCTTGATTTCACCAATGATGAAGTATCATTTAAGCGGCAAGGGGAATGGTTAACACAAGGTGTTTTCTGTAAAGGCGAACAAACAGAGTTGCTCGTCTCAAGCGCACAGGGAATTATCGTGTTCGAGGTTGAAGTAGAAACATTAGAAATTAGAAGTGGTCTTCTTTATATGAGGTATCATTTGAAGCAAGCTGGGTCACACGTTGATACGCTTGAATTCGAATGTAGGTGGGAACCGGAGGTATAAACTATGTCATCAAAATCATTAAGTGATATTGCATATGAAAAATTAAAACGAAAACGTAAGGAAATTGTATTTAGTAAATTATGGAAAGAAGTCGCAGAAGAAGTGAATTTTTCTGAGGAAATTTCAAAACGAAAAGTGGCATCATTCTATAATGCAATGATGATGGATTCACGATTTATCTCATTAGAAGGAAATAAATGGGATTTACGCGAACGTCATACTTTAGAAAGTTTACAAATCGACCTTGATTTATTAGATACTTATGACGATTATGATGAAGATTTCGAAGAATTTGAGATTGTTCCAAGCATTGAAGAAGAATAATTGAAGTCTTTGGTTGAACTCATATATTAAGTTTGCTAAAATATAAAAGGGCAGCAGCTTCCAAATTTATTGGGAGCTTTTATTTTTGTAGTAGAAGGAGATTAGACATGGCAACAAAGTATATATTCGTAACCGGAGGTGTTGTATCCGGAATTGGTAAAGGAATTATCGCTTCATCGATAGGGCGATTGCTCAAAAATCGTGGCATGAAAGTGTTCATGCAAAAGTTTGATCCATACATTAACGTAGACCCAGGAACAATGTCACCATACCAACATGGTGAGGTTTTCGTAACGAAAGATGGTGCCGAAACAGACTTAGACTTAGGTCACTATGAGCGCTTCATTGATGAAGAGTTAACGAGAAATGCCAGCATTACTACAGGTCGTGTCTACTCAAGTGTTATTAATAAGGAACGAAAAGGTGCATATTTAGGTGCAACAGTTCAAGTTATTCCACATATCACAGATGAAATTAAAAATAAAATCTATGATGCTGGAAAAGAATCGGGAGCGGATGTTGTTATCACTGAAATTGGTGGTACAGTAGGGGACATTGAATCACTTCCATTTTTAGAAGCGGTACGTCAAGTCCATGCGGAAAATAAAACTGAGGATGTTGTGTTTGTTCATACAACACTCATTCCTAAGGTTCCTGCAAGTAACGAATTCAAAACAAAACCAACACAACATAGTTTTAAAGAACTCATGTCACACGGTATCAAAGCAAATATTATTGTTACACGTTGTGATGAGCCTTTAACACAAGATATGAAGAATAAGATTGCGCTTTTCTGTGATGTGAATGAGAATGCAATTATTGAATCACGCAATGTGGAAAACTTATACGAACTTCCACTTTCTTTCCAAGCGCAAGGACTTGATAATTATATTCTTCATAAATTTGGTTTAGGTGATTTACCTGCAGCTGACATGACAGAATGGTCTGCGATGATTGACAGTGCAAAAAACCTACAACATAAAGTTAAAATTGGTCTTGTTGGGAAGTACGTTCAGCTTCATGATGCTTATTTATCTGTGAGCGAAGCACTCTTACATGCGGGTTATGCATACAGCAGTGAAATTGAAGTTGAATGGATTGACTCAGCTGAGATTACAGCCGAGAATGTTACAGAAACACTTAAGGGGTTAGATGGTATTCTTGTACCTGGAGGATTTGGGTTACGTGGTGTAGAAGGTAAAATTTTAGCCGCGCAATATGCACGAGAAAATAATGTTCCGTACTTTGGAATTTGTTTAGGAATGCAAGTAGCGATGATCGAGTTTGGTCGTAATGTATGCGATTTAGAAGGTGCACATTCAACCGAACTGGTACCGGAAACGAATTATCCTGTAATTGATCTTATGGAAGACCAATTACAACACACAGATCTTGGTGGTACATTACGTTTAGGTAATTATCCATGTCAACTTGATCATGAGGGTAAGGTGTATGATCTTTACAATCATGAGGATGTTATTTTTGAACGTCATCGTCATCGTTATGAATTTAATAATAAATATCGTGAGCAATTTGAGAAGGCTGGAGTACGCTTCAGTGGATTAAGTCCTGATGGTCAACTCGTGGAAATTATTGAGCTTAAAGACCATGATTATTTCGTGGCATGTCAATATCATCCAGAGTTTAAGTCAAGACCAAACCGTTCACATCCATTATTCTACGGATTTGTGAATGCGTCTTTGCAATTTGCGAAAAAAAGAGTAGAATAGATATATAAATAGGAGGAATTTATTATTATGGCATTAGTATCAGCTAAAGGCATTTTGGAAGCAGCACGTGACGGACACTACGCTGTACCAGCAATCAACATTAATAACTTAGAGTGGACAAAAGCAGTTCTTCTTCAAGCAGAAGAAATGAAATCACCAATCTTGTTAGCAGTATCAGAAGGTGCTGGTAAATATATGACAGGTTACAAAACAATCGTTGGTATGGTAAACGGTATGTTAGAAGAACTAAATATTACAGTTCCAGTAGCATTACACTTAGACCACGGTAGTTTTGAAGGTGCTAAAGAATGCATCGAAGCAGGATTCACATCAGTAATGTATGATGGATCACACTTACCATTCGAAGAAAACTTAGCACAAACAAAAGCAATCGTTGAATTAGCACATTCAAAAGGTGTTTCAGTTGAAGCTGAAGTAGGTTCAATCGGTGGAGAAGAAGACGGAATCATCGGTACAGGTGAACTTGCAGACCCTGCAGAATGTAAAACAATCGCTGACACAGGAATTGATTTCCTAGCAGCTGGTATTGGTAACATTCACGGTAAATACCCAGAAAACTGGGCAGGTTTAAGCTTTGAAACTTTAGAAGCAATTAAAGCTGCTACAGGAAGCATTCCTTTAGTATTACACGGTGGTTCAGGAATTCCTGAAGACCAAATCAAAAAAGCAATCGCATTAGGTGTTTCAAAAATTAACGTTAACACAGAATGTCAATTAGTATTTGCTGAAGCAACACGTAAATACATCGAATCAGGTAAAGATTTAGAAGGTAAAGGATTTGACCCTCGTAAACTTTTAGCTCCAGGTACCGATGCAATCCGTGCAACAGTTAAAGAAAAAATTGATATGATGGGTTCAGCTAACAAAGCTTAATTCGATACATATATAAAACCATTGGCATCGTATGATGTCGATGGTTTTTTTGTGCAATCATGTCGGTTATAAACAAAGTTGACCAAACTGAAACCGATTTAAATTAAAGATGCGTTAATATTCACAAACTTTGTGGATGTACCCTTGAATTGCCGGCCATCTCAACGTAAGATTACATTTGGAACTTGGAGGAGACTTATGTATTCATTAGATGAAACGGTTGAACGTGTATCCGATTTAGGGGTTGTGAAGGTACATAAAACCTTAAAGCAACAATGGATTCTTGGATTTATTGCTGGGGCAATGATTTCGCTAGGGTATCTTGCCTATATTAAAATCGTAGCGACTGTAGATGGCGGATTTGGAAATGTTTTGGGTGCCAGTGTATTTCCGATTGGTTTAATTGTGATTTTGCTTGCCGGGGGAGAATTAATTACAGGTAATATGACCGTAGTGGGAACGTCTTATGCAAATCAAAAAGTTACATTAAAAGAACTCGTGATGAATTGGGTTGTTATTACACTTGCGAACTTGGTAGGGGCTGTGTTTGTGGCGTTGGTTTTAGGACGTGGAGAGCTGAGCCATTATAGTGAAACGGTAAATCGTTTGGCAATGGGTAAAGCATCGTATTCCCCATTCGCAACTTTAATCTCAGGAATTGGTTGTAATTGGTTTGTAGGTTTAGCGGTATGGCTTAATGTCGCAATGAAAGACGGTGCTGGAAAGATTATGGGGATTTGGTTTCCAGTTATGGTTTTTGTTTTGCTTGGTTTCCAACACAGTGTTGCGAATATGTTTTTATTAACTGCAGGGATGCAAAATGGTGTGATTCAATTTTCTGAATTCGCATCAAATATTTTATTTTCCTATGCAGGTAATATCATTGGTGGTGCAGTTTTGGTAGGCTATCTCTATACTCAGGCATCTCATGCAAAGAATCACAATCTGTGATTCTTTTTTTGCGTATGTGCTTGTTTTACGCTGTTTCGTATGGATATCAATGATCTTGGATAAAAGATGCCATGTATGTGTTTTGGGCGGATAGGGACGCTGTATTGAGCTTTCAGTCCATTTTATTTAAAAATCGGAAGTCATTTATGTACAAACTATTCTTGAAAAATTGAAGCTTATTTTGAAGTTTTCTTGAATTGATTACGGAATGAAAACAGGCGTAATTTGTTTCAAAGTGTATTTTGCGTTATACTATTTATATCATTATGATTAAAAACATCATAATTGACTCTTAATTAAGTTGTGCTTGAATCAACATTCTGAATGAATTTTAAGGGAAATGTCGCGTACATTTTTTTTTATGCGACAGCATTAAAATAGGAGGAAAATATATGATCGAATACAGAAATGTTAAGAAGGTTTATAATGACAAAGTCGTTATTGAAAACTTAAATCTAACAATAAATCAAGGCGAATTTGTATGCCTTATCGGACCATCAGGTTGTGGAAAGACAACAACATTGAAGATGTTGAATCGGATTATCAAACATGATGGTGGTGAAATATATATTAAAGGTCAAAAGATTGATGACATGAATGTCATTGATTTACGTCGAAATATTGGCTATGTCATACAACAGATTGGTCTTTTTCCAAATATGACTCTCGCAGATAATATTGCGATTGTACCAAGGCTTTTGAAGTGGGATGAACAACGTATTGATGAACGGGTACGGGAGTTAATGCCTCTTGTTGGAATGCCTTATGAGACGTATGCCAGTCGTTATCCATCCGAACTTAGTGGTGGACAACAGCAACGTATTGGTGTGTTACGTGCACTTGCCGCAAACCCTCCCGTGATTCTTATGGATGAACCATTTGGTGCATTGGATCCCGTAACGCGTGATGCTTTGCAAGATGAAGTGAAGTCAATTCAAGAAAAATTAGGTATTACCATTGTCTTCGTTACTCATGACATGGACGAAGCCATAAAAATGGCAGATACAATTGTCTTTATGGAAGGTGGAAAAATTGTTCAAAAAGCAACACCCGAAGAGATGTTACGTCATCCAGCTACCAAGCAAGTTAAACAGTTTATGGGAAAACAGATGCACGAGAATGGGTCTTCATTTGATTTGACGTGTGGAGACTTAATGAAACCGAATGTCTTTAAAGTGTTTGAGCGAAGACCGATTCTTGAATGTCTGGGGTTAATGCGTACCCGTGATTTAAACAGTGTTGTGGTGGTGGATGAAGCGAAGAGATATTTGGGGGTTGCTTGGATTGATGAGATGATTTCAAAACGCGATACATATCAGCGGGTGTCGGAAGTTGTTGAACGAAGTGTGCCAGCTTTTAATCAAAATGAGGATGCCCAACAAGCAATTGGTGAAATTACTGAAAATAAACGCGATTACGTTATTGTGATTAACGATGATCGTGAAGTGATGGGGATTATTACACGGGGTTCGATTGCACGAAGTCTAACGAATGTTGTTTGGGGTGGTGATAGTAATGAGTAGTGCATTGCTTCCCGAACTTTTAAAAGCAATCATGACACATATTAAATTTGTCGTGGTCGCAGTTACGTTTGGATCCCTTATCGCAATCGTTTTAGCCTCAATCCTATCCCGTTTTAAAACGATTTCTAAGTATGTGATGCCCATAATTGGATTATTTCAAACCATTCCAGGAATTGTTTTTATCGGGGTGCTTTTTGTATATACCGGGATGCGTCCGAAGACCATCTATATTGCCCTTACGGCATATGCGATTTTTCCAGTCTTAAAAAACACTTATGCAGGAATTTTAGATGTGGATGCAAGTTATGTCGAAGCGGCACGAGGTATTGGTATGACCCAATGGCAGTCACTTTTAAAGGTTGAATTGCCTATGGCGGTGCCTTCAATCTTTGCAGGTATTCGAATGTCTACAGTTTACACCGTAAGTTGGGCAGTCCTTGCGGCGATGATCGGTCAAGGTGGACTGGGCGTATTTATTTATCGAGGCATTGATACCAATGTTCAAGAAACAATCTTAATTGGAGCGATTCCATCGGCTATCCTTGCAATTCTTATGGGATACTTTGTAGATTATCTTCAAACAAAATTTATGCCTAAAGGCCTTATAACAGGAGGTACACATCATGACCGTTAGTATGGTTTTAGAACATCTATTTCTTGTTTTAGTATCTGCTTTTTTTCTCTTAATCTTAGGTCTTCTGATTGGGATGATTGCATATGTCTATCCAAAATTTAAGAAACCGATTTTATTAATCGTAGATATTCTACAGACAATTCCAACACTTGCGATGTTGGGGATTTTGATGGCCTTTTTTGGGCCCACAAAGAAAACTGTGATCATTGGTTTGGTGCTGTATTCATTACTCCCCGTTGTATTAAATACTGTTACAGGATTGGAAAGTGTTGATCCGGGAATTCGTGAAGCAGCCCAAGGGATGGGAATGACGAAAATTCAAAGGCTTTTCAAAGTTGAATTACCCATAGCGTTTCCATTTATATTCTCAGGAATGCGTATTGCAGTCGTGACATCGGTAGGGGTTGCGGTATTTGGTGCGCTTGTGGGTGGTGGCGGATTGGGCTCCATTTTATACCGCGGTGTCCGTACACAAAATATGAAACTATTGGGTTATGGAACGCTGGCCTTGGTCGTTATATCCCTTGTGATTGATACCGCGATGGGACAGTATGAAAAACGTCTGATCGCCAAGCAAGGAGGAAAATCGATATGAGAAAAAAAATAATCATCTTAGTCGTTGCGCTTCTCGCTCTAAGTGGTTGTGGAAGCCGTCAAGAGGGTGATCTTGTAATTATTGATGGGGATATTGCGGAGATGAATGTTGCGACCTACATGGCAAAAATCATGATCGAAACGTATACAGATTACTCGGTGTATATCCAACCATCGATGGCATACAATTTAGCCTTTGATCAAATAAAAAGTGGTGCCATGGATATGACATTAAGTTGGGATGGCACTGTACTTACAACATTTTTAAAACAGGATCCTCAGGATATTCCATCAAGTCAATCGCTCTTTGATTTCACAAACAATCTCGCTCAAGAAAATGCAAACGTAAAATTACTCGAACCACTAGGATCTGAGAATTCTTATGTTGTTGCAATAACGGATGAACTTTCCCAGGCCTATAATATTAAAACAATCTCAGACCTTAAACCGCTTGCTCAAGATTTAATCTTTGCGGCAGAGCATTCATTTTTTGATGATAACGGCTCGGTTCGTTATAAGCCCTTAACGAAGTTTTACGATATGGATTTTAAAGAAGAGAATTCAATTGATATTGGCTTAAAACTTGCGGGCTTGGTTAGTGATAATATGGATGTGACTTTGGTGACAAGCGCGGATGGAATGGTGAATCGTTATCCTGTCACAATGCTTGAAGATGATCTGAATTTCTTTCCTCGTTATCAATCCGCTTTTCTTGTTCGAGCGGACTTAGAACACGATTTTCCAGGGGTTGAAGCGGTATTGGAAAAACTTTCAAATTCAATTACGACAGACGAATCACGACATCTAAACTATCTTGTGGATGTGGAAGTTAAAAACCCTGAAACCGTTGCGCGCGATTTTTTAATTCAAAAAAATTTAATTCAAAAACCTTAAATAATTTATTTAATACCTATGTACCGATCTCATTTGATATTCTTAGATTATGAATATCAAATGAGAGATGGTGGATAGGTATATTTTCTATTCATTATCGGTTATAATATCAATGGACAAAAGGAGTTGTTTGAATGGCAAAAGTTATAAAAATTGAAGGTGGACATCGTTTAAACGGCAAGGTAAGAATTAGTGGAGCAAAAAATGCTACAGTGGCATTGATTCCTGCAGCCATTCTCGCATCTGATAGTGAAGTTAATATTTATGGCGTTCCTAATATTTCGGACGTTGAATCTTTATCAGTATTATTAAGAGAACTTAATGTAAATGTATCCTCACCAACCCCTGATCATTTCCAAATTGATACAACAGGTATGAAAAACGTGGATTTAGATCATGAAGCAGTTACAAAATTACGTGCATCATATTATTTTATGGGAGCACTTTTAGGAAAATATCGATATGTAAAAATGCAAATGCCGGGCGGGTGTTATCTCGGACCGCGTCCTTTTGATTTGCACTTAAAAGGATTTGAAGCACTGGGTGCTTCCATTGAATACAAGCATGGTTTCTATGAAATCTCAGCGGAGCGTCTTGTTGGCGCGAAAATTTATCTTGATTTTCAATCTGTTGGGGCAACAATCAATATTATGCTTGCAGCAGTTTTAGCTGAAGGTAAAACAATCATTGAAAATGCTGCGAAAGAACCTGAAATTATTGATGTCGCAAACTTTTTAAATAAGATGGGTGCGAATATTCGTGGTGCAGGTACAAACGTGATTACCATTGAAGGTGTAGAACGTTTGACGGGTAAGCCACATGAGATGATTCCAGATCGCATTGAAGCGGGAACTTATATTATCATGGCAGCAGCGGCTGCGGATGATATGACGATTGAAAATATCATTCCTCAACACTTAGATGCTTTGATTTCAAAACTTATTGAGATGGGTGTTGATATTGAAGTGGGTGTGGATTATGCTCGCATTCGAAAATCTGATAAACCGCTCGAAGCAATTGATATTACGACACAAACTTATCCTGGTTTCGCAACAGACCTCCAACAACCGTTAACGGCACTGCTTACACAAACGCACGGCCATTCCACGGTTAAGGAAACAATCTATGCTGAGCGATTTAAACATTGTAATGAATTAAACCGCATGGGCGCAAACATTCAATTGATTCCTGCGCAAGCATCAATCGAAGGCCCTTCGAAATTATATGGATCTAAGGTAGAAGCAACGGATTTACGATGCGGAGCATGTCTTGTGATTGCGGGATTGATCGCGGAAGGTGTCACTGAGATTAGTGAAATCTATCATATTGATCGTGGTTACGACGATATTGATAATAAACTCACGGCTTTAGGTGGCGTTATTTGGCGAGAAGATAAAGCGTAATACGAAAACTTAATCTTTGTGAAATCAAAACGTTTGTATACTAAGTACAAACGTTTTTTTGTGAAATACGTGAATTTGTGAACATTGTTATTTCGGTAAACGCTTACAAGATGAGCCTTAAGCATGTACATTTTGAGATATATGATACACTTGTATTACTAAAAAGGAGATGTGACCATGAAAGACTCTAGAACCGGTTATGTTCGTAAATTTGAAACAATGGGAATGGTGGACGGACCGGGAATTCGTACCATCGCATTCTTATCAGGATGCCCATTACGTTGTTTATTTTGCCATAATCCTGATATGTGGAAAACTGATCCGGAAGATGCCATTACCGTTGATGAATTGATGGATAAGCTTCGCCGATTTAAGCCATATTTTGGTGAAGACGGAGGAGTAACCTTCTGTGGTGGGGAACCGCTCAACCAACCTGAATTTTTATATGAAGCAATGAAAGCATGTAAAGCCGAAGGCATTAGCACATGTTTGGATACTTCAGGTTTTGGACGTCCGGATACGTTTGATGATATTCTGAGTGTGACAGACACAATTCTTTACGATATCAAAGGATTGGAAGAAAAAAAATATCGTGAAATGACGAGTGCTCCAATTCGGGTTACACATCAATTCCTTGAGAAAGCACAAGAACATGGTGTTGCGACATGGATTCGTGTTGTTATTGTGCCAGGATTCCATGATACCTACGAATATATGGATGAACTTGCAGAATATATTGCACCGCTCAATAATATTGAACGCATTGAATTGCTCCCATATCATACAATGGGTGTTAATAAGTACGAACTCATCGATAAAGAATATCCACTTGAAGGTGTTCCGCCCATGAATCGTGATGTTTGTGCTGACTTACAAACATATTTACGTGAAAAAGTAGAAACACTTCGCAAAGAATTATAAAAAAATAACCAGTTCCTAAAGGAACTGGTTGTTTTTATTTCACAACAAGTGTATTGCTGAGTCCATTAGATTCATAGGTTATGGAAAAGCCTTCCATACCATGTCGGAAATGATGTTGTAAGGTACCCAGTGTACTTTGTTTTTGGCTATCATGAGGATTGGAGTATGAATTACTCATCCCATTCATTGTAATGGAATATGATCCAGAGGTGCCATGAGGGAATTCTGTATAAGCGGACATCGCATCCGATTCAATATCTAAATTACCAATAATTGAGTTGATGTAAGCCGATGTACTTAATCCATTAAGGCGAATTGACCCTCCACCATCATTGATTGTTATTTTGGTATTCATACTATCGATTTTATAGTCAGCGATTAAATTATGTGCGGTAATGTTTGAATTCATACCATCGATTGAAATGGGACGTACCGCATCATCGCCCAACCCTTCCAAAATAATATTGGATTTAATGGTTTCAAAATGTATCGTACCCATATAGGAAACAGGGATTTCAATTTCTAGGGAATCAAAATTTGAGATATTACATTTTCCAAAGTGACATGTGGTCGGAATGGTTCCTACCGTCAGTGTTTTATGATTTATTTCAGCACGATATTGCTCTAGGTTTCCAAATCCTTTAACTGTGATTTCTGGTTTTTCAACATATTTAACTGTTAATGTATTGATAATTCCTGTTTCAATTCGAATCGCTGAAACATCCTCCTTAAATGTATGCGTAACATCTTCAAAGTCATTAGGATTTAAAATGGTCGTTGAGTCATTGAGTACATTCTTGAGCGGGATTCCGATTGCGAAACTTAAGCAGACACAACCGCAGATTACCATTACAATCGGAATCCAAATTTTACGAACGCTTTTCATTTATGCATTACCTCCTAAATTAAATTGAAAGAATTTCTTAACGAGATAGTTTAGACCTTTAAAACCATAAATTGTAAGCCATGTGGTTCCGACGCCAAGGAGCAAAAGACCAAGTGATGTGAGGGCTAGAAGGCCGAATGTAGGGATGGTAATCATTGGTAAAATGCCTCCAAAAAGGAGGGGAATGGACACAAATGCTAAGACAATTCCTGAAATAAAGAATCCAAATAGAATCGCATAGGCCGCTAAGACAGGACCAATCAAGAAAAATGCAATAATGATTTTAACTAGAATTGTCAATACACGCTCCGAGGAATCGCTTTTAGGTTCATAATGATGTGGTTCTTCATAGATTCTGCCACCAGTATACTGACGTGCCATCTCAATTGGATCACCCAGTGTTCGTGAAATCTCAGCTTCTGTTTTTCCTTCGGCAAGTCCAAATTCAAAGTGCTCGTGGACATCTTGAATAATATCATCAATCTCGTTTTGTGGTAGAATTTGTAGATTTTTTCTCAGTATGTATAAATATTCATTTTTAGTCATGGTTTTCTCCTCCCAATAATTCATTTACATGGCCGGTAAATACGAACCATTCGTCGATGCGTGCTATGGTATAAGTTTTCCCTCGATCGGTTAGTTCATAATATTTCCGCGATGGGCCTTGGGTTGATTCCACCAATTTTGTGGAAACATATCCATCATCCTTAAGACGTTTCAAAAGTGGATAAATCGTTCCTTCAGTAATTTCGATGGTCTCAGAAATCTTACTGATTAATTCATATCCATAATATTCTTTTTGAGATAGCAGTGATAGAACGCAGAGCTCTAAGACGCCTTTTTTAAATTGAGTGTTCATAATCTCACCTCGTTAATACAATATATCACACAGTACCTTATTATACAAGGTAGTGTTTTTGTAATTTATTTCTGACTTGCATTTTCTCGGTAAATAAACCGCTATCGCGTTGATGTTTAAGGTATAATAAAGTTAGTTTAAGAAGAATGAAAGGGAATGAAATGGAAAAGACCGAGTATGAATTATTATTAGATGCTTGTATTTTAGCCGGAAAACTTATGATGGAAAACGGTGCGGAGATGCATCGTGTAGAAGATACAATGAATCGCATTTTGGAGTCTAAGCAAGGTGAAGGTGCTGGGGTTAGTTTTGTTTTACCTACGGGTATCTTTGTGACGACTTCAGATGGTGAACAAATTAAAATGAAGCGAATTCGAAAGCGTCGAAGTAATTTAGCGAAGTTAGCAGATGTAAACCAATTATCACGTCTCTTTAGTGCCAATGAAATTGATGTTTATGAGCTCTATATGAGTTTGAAAGAAATAAATAGTGATGCAATGCAATATCCGGTATGGATGAAATATGTTGCGGCAGCATTCGTGAGTGCGTTTATGATGTTGATTTTTGAAGGGTCTCTTTTTGATTTTCCAATTACAATGCTTCTCGGAATGATTGGCTTTGGAATTCATTATTATGCTTCTAAAAAGTTAAATGTTAAGTTTATTGCTGAATTCATTGCCTCGTTTAGTATTGGTGTTTTGACGATTTGTTTACAAAGAAAGGGCCTTATTATAGATTTTGAGACGGTTATTATTGGAAGCATTATGTTGATGGTTCCTGGCATTCCTATCATGAATTCGATTCGTGATTTTCTTGTAGGCAATACAATATCGGGAACCGTATTTATGGTTGAGGCATTGTTTATTGCGATTATGATCGGTTCAGGTATCATGGCGTCACTTCAAGTAATGGCAGGTGTATTTCTATGATGACAATTGTGATACAGCTTGTGAGTGCATTTGCAGCAGCACTTGGATTTGGCATTATTATTGACGTACCAAAGCGTGCGTTGGTTTTTTGTGGCATCACGGGCATGATGGGATGGATTGTGAATTGGAGTTTGATACAACATGGATTTGATACGACATTAGCAATATTTATCGGTGCCGCAACGGTATCCATGTTATCCATGCAGTTTGCGAAGTACTTGAAAATGCCAACAACTGTTTTTAATATTCCTGCAATTTTCACATTAGTTCCAGGGATTATGGCCTATCAAACTGTAAAGGCATTTATTGGTGCTGATTATATATTGGGTATTGAATTACTCGTTCGAACCTTTACATTGTCAGTAACGATTGCGATTGCAATTGTTATGACAGAAGTCATTTATCGATTGGTGGTTCGTGTGATTCAACGTAAGTTTTGTCGTTCATAAAAAATGATAAACAAAAGGGGGAGTTATAATGAGTAAACGTATTTTAGATTGCAATGCGAGTGATTTTCTGACGATGGATGGTACAACCTTAAAGAATGCCATTAAGGCAGCAGAAGGTCGGACAATTTGTTCTGAAAATGTTGTTTTTGGCTCAGTCCAAGGGGGCATTACCAACGCAGAAGTTGCGAAGGCATTTGGTGCAGATTTAATTCTTCTCAATGGCTTTGATACACTCAAACCATTCATAGAGGGCCTTGGTGATTGTGAACCGCATGAAACCATACGAAAGCTTAAAAAGCTGGTAGGACGTCCCATTGGTGTGAATCTTGAACCGGTGGATTTTAAAGCAGCAATGTTAGAGTCGCAAGGCGTTATTGCCGAGGGCCGAATGTGTTCTGAGAAGACACTGAAAGCAGCTGAAAATCTTGGTTTTGATTTTATATGTCTTACTGGCAATCCTGGAACGGGTGTTACAAATCGTGAAATTGAGAAAGCGATTCAAAGTGCACGTACGCACTTTAGTGGAATGATTATTGCGGGGAAAATGCATGGTGCAGGCGTTGATGAATCGGTTGTTCCTAATGAAGCAACGCTAAAATCGTTTTGTGATGCGGGGGCGGATGTTATCTTGATGCCAGCAGTAGGAACGGTTCCGGGATTTACAGATGATGAACTTATAAGTGCAATTAAAGTAGTTCATAATAACAAGGGTCTTGTCCTTACAGCTATAGGAACAAGTCAAGAAGGATCAAGTAAATCAGTTATTGAGAATATTGCAATTCGCAATAAGATTGCTGGTGCAGACATTCAACATATTGGTGATGCCGGTTATGGTGGACTTGCATTGGTGGAAAATATTTTTGCGCTCTCGGTTGCGATTCGTGGTATCCGCCACACGACAACCATTATGTCCCGTTCCATAAACCGTTAATACAATTTTTTAGAAAATGATACCCATTTTATCTGATTTCGTTTATCATTAGGTATAAATTCAATTTTCAGTTAGGATGGTAGACATGAAGAAAAAACTCGGTTTATTGAGCATCATTTTATTAGGCATTAACGCTATTATTGGTTCAGGTATTTTTCTTTTACCGAATAAAGCAATGGCACTCATGGGAACAGCAAGTTTAGGTGTTTTTATTTTCAATATGTTTGTTGTGATGAGTATCGGATTGTGTTTTGCGGAGGCGGCAACGTATTTCAATAAAAACGGTGGTCCCTACGTTTATGCGAAAGAAGCATTTGGTGACTTTATCGGCTTTGAAGTTGGTTTTATTAAGTGGGCCATTTGTATCATTGCTTGGGCCACCATGGCCGTAGCGTTCGCAACAGCGCTGGGACAAATTATTCCAGCAGCTCAAGACCCAATGATACAAAATTGTGTGGTCGTTTGTATTTTAGTGGGACTCGGGATTGTGAATGTGATAGGGGTTAATGTATCTAAGATTCTAAATAATGTCGTGACGGTTTCAAAACTGGTGCCCATGCTCATGTTTATTGCGATTGGAATCTTTTTTATTCAACCGGGTAATTTCCACCCGGTACAAATCGAATCAACCGGTAATTTTGGAAAAACAGCATTGCTGTTATTTTATGCATTTACCGGATTCGAAAACATTTCGGTTGCTGCAGAGGATATGGAAAATCCGCAGAAGGATTTGCCGAAGGCAACGGTGATAGTGATGATTGTTGTTTCGTTTTTCTATTTTTTCATACAGCTGGTATCAATTGGAATTCTAGGACCAGAACTTGCGAACATTCCAACACCGATTCAGACTGCAATGGGGATGATATTAGGTCCTTTTGGATCTGCACTGGTCGCAGCGGGTACGCTTGTTTCTATAGGTGGTATAAATATTGCGAATTCATTTGTTACACCACGATGCGGTGTTGCACTTGCGGATGACGGATTACTTCCTTCATTTATCAGTAAACGAAGTAAACGTAATACACCCACATATGCCATCTTAATTTCAGTTGGTGTTGCAATTCCGATTGCACTCTCAGGGAGTTTCGCAACGCTTGCTGCAATCAGTGTTGTTTCGCGATTTGCACAATATATACCTACATGTTTATCTGTTTTGGTCTTTCGCAAACGCAATCAGCCTACGGAATTTGACTTTAAAATGCCCTTAGGTCCAGTTATTCCGCTTTTTGCGATTACCGTAAGTTTTTGGATGTTATCACAAGCAACCATGGAACAACTGCTTTGGGGGCTTGCAGGCTTGCTTATTGCAGTGCCTTTCTACTTTATAATGAAGTACAAGCGTCAAGATCCAACTGAGGCTTGATTGAACAAACAAAAGGGGTGTTAACATGAAAAAAATTAAAGAGAGTCTTTCCCTTTATGCACCAATCTATATCATCATTGCTATCGGCTTAGGGTGGCTTGTTTTTTCAAGGACCGGTAACTTCTTTTTTATAACGACATATCTTCTCGATATTGCTATCATCATGTCTGGGGTGGGTGTGTATAAATATAATCGAGAGTCCTTAAGTCATTTTGAAACGCCAGTTCTTTCAAAAGAAGTGCGATTTTTAGGTGTGTTTCTTCTGTGTTTATTTGGGATTAGTATCTTTTTATTTTTAACGCATCGTCTCGAGTTGGCCTATCTGATTACAGTGTCGCTGCTTGTTGCCGTGGGCACGCTTGATTTTACGTTGAAATACAAAGAACTAAGAAATCGAACAAAGTAAAACCAATGAAACAATGCATCCAGTTGTGTAATCGATTCATAAAGCATACAATAATCATAAAGGTGGTGATCCTTTATGATTACGTATCAACAAGATATCAAACTTGAATTGAACAATGTTTTGAAGCTGTATGAAGATGCGGGTTGGTATACCTATACAAACAATCCGGAAAAACTCATGCGAGCGATTGAAAATTCAATGATCACGCTTACGGCGTGGGATAAGAACCAACTTGTAGGACTTATCCGTGCTGTCGGTGATGGCGAGACCATTCTCTATGTTCAGGATTTGCTTATTCTGAATGAATACCAACGTCAGGGAATTGGGCAAACACTTCTGTTGACATTATTATCTTTGTATCCCGACGTTCGACAAACGGTCTTGGTAACCGATAATAATCCAAAACTCATAGAATTTTACAAACGAATTCCCATGACACTTATTGAGGATGCCCAGGGGAAATGCTTCGTAAAATATCGGAAAGGGGTCTCATGAAAGAAAACGGTTATGGTATTGGATTCGGACTCTTAATTGGAACGACGGTCGGAGTTCTGACGAACCACCTATCTACCTACTCAATGGTTGTGGTACCAAGTTTCGGACTTTTAATTGGCATTATCATTGAAAACATCATTAAAGCACACAAAAACTAAGCGCTCATTTTAAGTCGGCTAAAGGCGCAAATAAGGCTTAAAAAGGCATTCATTTCAATTTGAATTCAAAGCAAACTGGGGTGTGTTAAAATTTCATGATATGCATAAGCAATTTTTATTGCGCTTTACTATCGGATATGATATTATAACTTAGCACTTATCTAAAGTGAAAAAACTTTAGGCGGAAGGAGACATGTACATATGAAAAAAGGAATTCATCCAGAATACCACCAAACTAAAATTGTTTGTTCATCTTGTAATACTGAAATTGAAGTTGGTTCAACAGCAACAGATCTACGTGTAGATACTTGCTCAAACTGCCATCCTTTCTATACAGGTAAACAACGTTTTGCTAATGCAGCTGGACGTATTGACAAGTTCAATAAGAAATATGGTATAAAATAAGGTTCAACCTTATAAACAATGAAAAGAGTGTTGGCGACAACGCTCTTTTTTATGAGTAAATTATGAAATGTAAAAATATAGTGTTATTTTTAGGACTTTGTGTATTAATTTTGTTAAAATACGATAGAATAATAATGATGAGGTGAAAGAATATGATGTATCATCAATATCAAGAGGGTTATATCGAAGTCATTACAGGCTGCATGTTCGCTGGAAAGACTGAAGAGCTAATTCGTCGTATTAATGTTTTAAAATTTGCACATAAAAACATTATTGTTTTTAAGCCAGCTGTGGATAATCGCTACAGTGACAGTAAGGTCGTTTCGCATGCGGGAACTAGCGTGCAGAGTGTTGTAGTTGATAATGCGACAGACATCTTAAAATACGTTACGAAAGAAACGGATGTTGTTGCGATTGATGAAGTTCAATTCTTTGATGAAGAAATTGTTAAGGTGTGTGACCATCTTGCTTTAGAAGGCAAACGTGTGATGGTTGCGGGTCTTGACATGGATTTTCGTGGTGAACCTTTTGGCGTAATTCCTAAATTAATGACTACTGCAGAGTTTGTAACAAAACTAACGGCGGTTTGTACAGAATGTGGCGCACCCGCGACACGTACACAACGCTTAGTAAATGGAAAACCAGCATCCTATCATGACCCCGTTGTGATGATTGGTGCGAGTGAAGCGTATGAAGCACGTTGCCGACACGACCATATTGTTTTGGACAAACCTCAAATTAATGGATATAGCGAAGGTGATAAATAATGATGGAACAAACAATGAGAGACCGTCTTGAAAAGATCCAAGCACGTGATGAAGAAATCACTGAGATGATGATGTCTTCAGAAGTGTTGTCGGATCGTAAAATGATGGCAAAATTAGGTAAAGAGCAATCGTCCATGCAACAAGTCTTGCATGCATACCGACAATTCTTAGAAGCAGAAGACTTTTTCACGCAAGCACAAGAAATGCTTGCGGTCGATGAGCCTGAGTTGCAAGAACTTGCAGCGATGGAATCTGCGGAATATTCTGAAAAAATGGTAAAAATTATCGAAGAACTCGAAGTTCTGTTGGTTCCTAAAGACCCATCAGATTCCTTTGATGCAATTGTGGAAATTCGTGGAGCAGCGGGTGGCGATGAAGGAAATATCTTCGCAGGTGACTTATACCGTATGTACACCCGATATGCAGAAAGTCTTGGATACAAATATGAATTAATTGAAGCAATGGATGCTGAAGCGGGTGGATATTCTTTAATTTCATTCGTTGTTAAAGGTGCGGAACCATTCCGTCACTTTAAATTTGAATCGGGAGCACATCGTGTTCAACGTGTGCCAAAAACAGAAACACAAGGTCGAATTCATACTTCAACTGCAACCGTACTCGTTTTAGCGGATGTTGAGGATGAAGAAATTGATATTGATCCAAACGATCTTGAAATCGATACAATGCGATCATCCGGTGCCGGTGGACAACACGTTAATAAAACGGACTCAGCAGTCCGTATTGTTCACAAACCTACAGGGATTGCAGTGAAGTGTCAAGATGGTCGTTCACAACACGATAATAAAGATAAAGCAATGCGCTTAATTCGTGCTCGTGTTTATGAAGAACACCAACGTCGTGTACAAGCAGAACGTCATGGCGAACGTCAGTCGAAAGTTGGTACTGGAGACCGTTCTGAAAAAATACGTACATACAACTATCCACAAAATCGTGTGAGTGATCACCGAATTGGATTAACATTACAAAAATTAGATATTATTATGGAAGGTAAGTTGGATGAAATTGTTAATGCTCTTCTTGAGCAAGAACAAAAAGAAATCCTTGAACAAGGTGCTTAATGACTTATAAAGATTTAGTTAATGAGGGAACAGCGATTCTCGACAAAGCAAATATCTATACGGGCTTCGCTCGTGTTTTGATGCTTGAACTTTTACGAGATCAAGACTTGGATATGTTTGCTATTTACAATGAAACGGTTGATGCTGTTTTCTCTGACGAATATCGAAATAAGATCAATCAATTAACTACAGACGAGCCTTTAGGGTATGTCTTGGGCTATGAATGGTTCTACGGCTATAAAATGTTTGTGAATGAGGGAGTTCTTATACCGCGTTCAGAAACTGAAGAGCTTGTGGGTCATCTTTTATCGGATATTGATGCACATTTTGATACACCCGTAATTGCGGATGTTGCTTGTGGTAGTGGTGCTATCGGCATTGCTTTAGCGAAAGAATTAAACTTAAAAGTATATGCTTCGGATATTAGTGAAGAAGCATTGGAAGTAGCACGCCATAATGCGGATTACAACCAAGCAGATATGGAATTTATGCAAGGAGATATGTTAGAACCATTAATCGAGAAAAATATTAAACTTGATGTTCTAGCATGTAATCCACCTTATATTAAAAATACAGAACATATTCAAACATCGGTATTAAATAATGAACCTCATGTTGCCTTATTTGGTGGTGAGGATGGTTTGTTTTTCTATCGCAAAGTGTTTGAAAAGGCACATCTTGTTTTAAACGATAAAGCAGTGATGGCTTTTGAGATTGGTTTTGATATTGGAGAAGCCGTTGTTTCTTTAGCTCAAGAATTTTTTAGTGACGCTAAGATTGTGCTTCGTCAAGACATCAATGGCCTTGATCGTATGGTCTTTGTCTACAAGGGTATTAATCACGAAGATTAGTATCTTTTTTTTGGGGATGTGTATGATAAAATAGACGTAGAGAGTAGAGGAAACGATATGGATACAAAACGATTTAATAAAGATCAAAGTGATGATATTGCACAAATGATTCAAGAGGGTGGGCTTGTCGCGATTATGACGGATACAGTATATGGCTTGGCTGCAAGCAGTGCCGATGGTGCTTTGTATCAAAAGCTAAAGGATGCGAAGGAACGTCCTGAGAATAAACCATTCCCATTGATGGTTGGTTCCCTTGATCAAATTGAGTGCGTTGCGGAATTAACAGACCGTGATCGTCACCTCATGAAAACCTTTATGCCAGGTGCTGTGACATTTATTTTTAATATCAAAGATGGCGTGTTCCCTTTCTTAGGCGATCAACGCACAATTGGTATTCGTATGGCAGATGATGTATGGGTTCAAGACATTATTAATAAAGTAGGCTATCCAATTTGGCTTCCATCCGCAAATCGTTCTGGGTTTGATACTGCAATTTCATCGGACATGGTTATTGATCAACTTGATGGCCGTATTGAAGGTGTGGTTTTGGGAGAGTGTGTCGGAGGGGTTTCATCCAGTGTGTTTGATATTACAGGGGATGAAATTAAGTGTTTACGACAAGGTGTTATTACATTAGAAGAAATCAATAAGGAGGTAGGATTATGAAAATCGCTATAGCAGCGGACCACGGAGGGTTTGAAACAAAAGAGGGACTCCGTTTAGTTTTAGAAGAAATGGGTCATGAAGTTAAGGATTTCGGGGTTTACTCCGAGGAATCCCAGGACTATCCTGATTTTGCGTATCCTGCTGCAAAAGCAGTAGCAGAAGGTCTGTATGATCGAGGTGTTGTTGTTTGTGGAACCGGTGTTGGGGTTTCAATCGTGGCGAATAAGGTAAAAGGGATTCGCTGTGCGCTTGTGACAAGTACGGAAGTTGCTCAACTTACACGTGAGCACAATGATTCAAATATGCTCGCATTGGGAGGCCGTACAACACCTTATGAAACCAATGTCGCAATTCTTAAGACATGGATTGAGACACCATACAGTGAAGATGCACGTCATGGTCGTCGTATTTGTAAGATATCTGATTTAGAGACCAAGGAGGGCCGTGAATGAGAGATACAAAAGTATTTGAAGCCATTGAATTAGAAGAGCAACGTCAACTTGATCACATTGAGTTAATTGCTTCAGAAAATTATGTTTCAGATCAAGTACTGGAAGTTACCGGAAGCATTCTAACGAATAAATATGCGGAAGGGTATCCTGGAAAACGCTATTATGGCGGTTGTGAGTATGTGGATGTTATTGAAAATTTAGCGATTGACCGTCTTAAAGAAATTTATGGTGCAGAGCACGCGAATGTTCAACCGCATAGTGGCTCTCAAGCGAATATGGCCGTATATATGACTGTATTAGAACATGGTGATGTAGTTTTAGGGATGGATTTAAATTCGGGTGGTCATCTTACTCATGGACACCAATTAAACTTCTCGGGAATTAATTACACATTCTTCGGATATGGTGTTGATAAACACACTGAAATGATTGATTATGACTATGTATTGAAAAGAGCTTTAGAAGTTCAACCTAAATTAATCGTGGCAGGAGCAAGTGCATATTCTCGCGAAATTGACTTCAAACGTTTTAAAGAAATTGCGGATGAGGTTGGCGCTTATCTTATGGTAGATATGGCTCATATTGCTGGTCTTGTAGCTTCAGGACTTCATCAAAGTCCCGTTCCTTATGCAGACTTTGTAACAACAACAACGCATAAAACACTGCGCGGTCCGCGTGGGGGAGCAATTCTCTGTAAAGAAAAATATGCTCGTAAACTGGATCGATCCGTATTCCCTGGAATGCAAGGGGGACCTTTAATGCATGTGATTGCAGGAAAGGCTGTGTGCTTCTATGAAGCGTTGCAACCAAATTTCAAAACATATCAAAAACAAGTTATCTTGAATGCACAAACACTTGCAGATGCGTTTGCGGATTTAGGATACCGTTTGGTAAGTGGTGGAACCGATAACCATTTAATTCTTGTGGATGTGAAAAACAGCATAGGAATGACGGGGGCACATGCGGAAAAAGTCCTTGATAAAGTAGGTATTACCATAAACAAAAATGCAATTCCTTTTGATTCGGAAAGACCAGCAGTCACCAGTGGAATCCGTCTAGGATCTCCTGCAATGACAAGTCGCGGCTTTAAAGAGGAAGAGTTTAAAAAGATTGCTTATTGGATTCATGAAGCATTGACGCACTATGAAGACGAAGAAATCTTGACACGAATTAGTAATGAAGTAAAAACATTAACACGTCAATACCCGGTGAGAGGAGAAAGAATATGATTACAGTATTAAATCACCCATTAATTACACATAAACTTACACAAATGAGAATGGAATCAACAAAAACAAAGGATTTCCGTCAAAATCTCGATGAAATAGCAGGTCTAATGGCCTATGAAATCACACGTGATCTCAAATTAGATCCAATTACAATTCACACACCATGTGGAGAATATGATACATTTGAAATGAAACGTGATGTTGTTTTAGTTCCGATTTTACGTGCAGGCCTTGGTATGGTTGATGGAATTCAAAATTTAATTCCAACAGCAAAAGTAGGACATGTTGGTGTATATCGTGATGAAGAAACACTGATGCCACATGAATATTTCGCAAAATTCCCTGAAAATCTAGCAGAATCTGAAGTCTTGGTTTTAGACCCAATGTTAGCAACAGGTGGTAGTGCAGATGCAGCGATTGAAATCGTTAAAAAACATGGGGCAAAGACAATTAAACTTGTTTGTCTTGTTGGTGCACCTGAAGGGGTAGAGCTTATCAAAAAAGCACATCCAGATGTTGATATTTTCTTAGCGGCATTGGATGAAAAACTCAATGACGATGGCTATATTGTTCCAGGTCTTGGTGATGCTGGAGACCGTATTTTCGGTACGAAATAATTTCCAAACCACAGTTTTTCTGTGGTTTTTTTGTTTTGATTCATGCATTACTAAAAGGAGGGGTTCACCATGATTGTGGAAGTGTGTGCAGGAAGTGTAGAAGATTGTATTGTTGCGAATGCATGCGGTGCAAATCGTATTGAACTAAACAGTGGTCTTTATCTCGGTGGTTTAACACCGAGTGTGGGCATGCTTATATCAGCGAAAAAATATACGACGTTACCAATTATTACGATGGTTCGTCCCCGCGGCGGCGGATTTTTTTACTCTATGATAGAGTTTGAGACAATGGTTCTTGATGCAGAGCGCTTAATTCAAAGTGGATCCGATGGTTTGGTTTTTGGGTTTCTAAATGAAGATGCCTCAGTAAATAAAGAACGAACCCAACAATTCGTAGCGATGTGTAAAAGTGCAGGAATTGAATCTGTGTTTCATCGTGCTTTTGATTGTGTGAATGATCCCGTTCAAGCAATCGAAGATTTAATTGCTTGTGGGGTTGATCGTGTATTAACAAGTGGTCTACAAGCTCAGGCAGGCGCGGGCACCGATTTATTGGCAGACCTTAATGCGAAGTATTCTGGGAAAATTGAATTTTGTGTGGGTGCAGGCGTGAATGAGCACAACGCTTTAGAAATTGTGGATAAAACAGGGATTACACAACTTCACAGCTCATTTAAAACGTGGTATTTGGACCCGACAACTCAAAATGATACGGTATCGTATGCTTATAGTGATTTAGGTGCCTTCGAGGGTGTGAGTGAGGAAAAACTCAAAGTGTTTATCAAGACGATTCAAAGTCGATAAAATCTGTTATAATATTAAAAACGGTGATGGAGTTCACCATAATTGCGACAGCTGATAACTCCTACATAGACCATAGGGTCTTTTTGTAGGAGTTTTTTTTATGGAGGCGTTATGATTTATACAATCGTGTTAATTATTGCTTTAGGTTTTCTTTTGAAAAAGGTAGGACTAAGACTACACCTACCACCGTTGATTTTGTTGGTTCTTATGGGAATGGTTATAGGGCCTTTTGGGTTGGATTGGATTCATCCAACGATTCAAGGGTTATCCCCCGACATTAGAGGTGTCGCTCTGATCATTATTCTGTTAAGGGCGGGGTTTGGGATTGATCGAGAAAATCTTATGTACGTGGGTCGACCAGCGTTATTTCTAAGCTTTGTACCGGGAGTTTTTGAGGCGGTGACGGTAATGGCTCTAAGTGTCTACTTATTGGGGTTCACTGTAATACAAGGCGGGATGATGGGGTTTATTTTGGCCGCGGTGTCACCGGCTGTTGTTGTTCCCATGATGGTTTATCTTGAAAAGAGCCAAATAGGCACAGAAAAAAAGATTCCGACACTCATATTGGCTGGAGCTTCCGTGGATGATGTAGTCGCTATCTCAATTTTCTCTGTTTTTCTAAGTCTTGCGACTGCAAGGACGGCCTCAATGCTTCAAATTATGCTTAGATTACCCGTAATGATAGTTTCTGGAATTATTTCCGGGGTAATGCTGGGTCGCCTTATCAGTGCATTGGGGAATCATACAAAATACACGGTAGTCCTTCTACTCTTTCTCGCTTTTGTTTTACAAAAAACAGAAAGCGTCTTTCCGGTTGCATCACTTCTAGGAATTATGGTGAGTGCCATAACAATTAAAGAGTATAATCCACAGATATCGGATTATCTTTCGCAGGCGATGGATTCACTCTGGATGGTTGCGGAGGTGTTTCTTTTTGTGCTGGTTGGTGCGCAAGTGGATTTTAAAGCCGCGCAGTCATCGGGTATAATCGGAGTTGTGATCATTATTGGTGCTCTTTTGATGCGTATGGTCGGTGTGTTTATTTCATTGATTAGAACAGATTTAAAGCTTAAGGAACGCGTTTTTGTAGCAATTTCATACATACCAAAGGCAACAGTTCAAGCCGCGATTGGTGGTACACCCTTGGCGCTTGGATTGGCACATGGCGATGTAATTCTTGCGTTATCGGTGCTTGCGATTTTAATGACAACACCTTTGGGAGCAATTGGAATGAATTTAAGTGCAAAGGGACTTCTGGAATGAACGAAAAACAAGAATATCGTAAATTTTGTTATTTTATATTATCAATGGAATTTCGATGTGTTATTTGGTATAGTAATATAGGTGAATAATTATGCATGATATCCAAAGAATTGTTTTATATTTCGTATGTTTTCTCGCAAGTGCGTATGCGCTCAGTGGGATTGATTTTCATAAAGTGATGCGAAAAGGTAGTGAAACGCGTATTCAATTACTCTACATATTCTTATCTCTTGGATTAGGTTATGTTGTAGCGCAGTTTTTAATGGGATTATCATTCGCTTATTTCATGTAGAAAAGACGAGAGAATTGGAGGACAAAGAATGTTTTCAAAAGCAGTCGGAATTGACTTAGGTACCGCAAATATTTTAATTTATGTAAAAGGCGAAGGCGTCGTTTTAGACGAACCTTCTGTAGTATCCATTGATGCTGAAACTAAAAAATGCCTTGCTGTAGGACAATCAGCAAAAGATATGTTAGGACGTACACCAGGACGTGTTCTAGCAATTCGTCCATTGAAGGATGGGGTTATTGCAGATTTTGAAGTGACAGAAATGATGCTTCAATATTTTGTTAGAAAATTAAACCTGAAGGGGATGTTTTCTCGACCAACAATTTTAATTTGCTGTCCATCAAACATTACATCTGTAGAACGTAAAGCGATCAGTGATGCTGCTTACCGTGCAGGTGCAAAACGTGTTTACATCGAAGAGGAACCAAAGGTTGCTGCAGTAGGAGCAAATCTTGATATTTCTAAACCAGCGGGATCAATGGTTTTAGATATAGGTGGAGGAACAACGGATGTTGCAATCCTTTCACTTGGAGAAATCGTAACAAGTACCTCACTAAAAGTTGCGGGAGACCGTTTAGATCATGACATTATCAAATATGTTAAAGATACTTATAAACTTTTAATTGGTGATCGTACCGCTGAAGAAATTAAAACACATATTGGAACTGCTCGTATTGACAGTGTCAAAGATATGGAACAAACTACAATTGCGGTTAGTGGTCGCGATTTAGTTACAGGTCTTCCAAATACAATTACATTAAAAGCGGAAGAAACAGCGAATGCAATGCACGAAAGTCTTCAAGATATTGTTCGCGCATGCCGTACTGTTCTTGAACAAACACCTCCTGAATTATCAGCAGATATTGTAGGACGAGGAATTGTCCTTACAGGTGGTGGTGCTCTATTACATGGCCTTGATGAATTAATTTCACATGAATTAAGTATTCCAGTTTATGTTGCTGAAAACGCATTAACTTGTGTAGCTGAAGGAACAGGAATCATGTTAGAGAACTTAGACTTAGTACGATAATTACAACTAAGTGTTTTAAAAAGAGCCAATGGCTCTTTTTATTTAGGGAGTATTCTATTAAAAGATTATCTAGTTTCGGAGGGATTTTTATGATGAAACTAGAACCTGGCTGGCTAAAAAAATGTGAAAACCGGTCCATTCATCGGACGGTTGAAGATTATTTAAATACATATCGAAGTTATATTTATCTGTTGCCACCCTACTATATTCGAAAAGAATGTATCAGTGGTCTGAATCGAATGTGTCGGCAAAAAAATTGGTCGTGTGAATCGTTGAATTTGAGTGTATCGATTGGGGATATCTGTTATATGGAGTTTGGGCAGGCTTTTATCAATGAAGCCGGTTATCAACATTTTGGATTGGTTATGGGAATTTTCAACTATAAACTATTTGTCGTACCGATGACTTCAAATTATGAAATTATTCAGCAGGCGCGCAATATTAATCAGTTGGGAAAACGCCATTTATATTACATTGGGCAGATTCCGGGTCTAAATAAGTCTTCGGTACTCTTCCTTAACGATTGTAAATATGTTAATTCAGCAAGAGTGATTTCAATTAATGGACGAATTGATCCGAATGGACCGATGTTTAAAGAAATTCGTGATCTAATTATAAAAGAAACGTTTGGTATGGAGGTAAGTGAAGATGCATAAACAATGGATTGTAGGTGTATCGGGAGGCCCTGATTCAATGGCTCTTCTCGATAAACTTTCGCAACAAGGCATAGATTGTGTTGCGGCCCATGTTAACTATGGTAAAAGAGAAACAAGTCAACGTGACGAAGACATCGTCAAAGCATATTGTGAAAAACATCAGATCACATTCGAATGCTTGAACTATATCGATGATGGTCAAAACCATAATTTTCAACACCAAGCGCGGGAGTTTCGTTATGCCTTCTTTAGAAATCTTGTAAATAAGTATCAAGCCGAAGGCGTCGCGGTTGCCCACCACTTTAACGATGATTTGGAGACGTATCTTTTCCAAAAAAAACGAAATATGGAAAGTGAGCACATTGGCTTGGCCGAGTATACACAAATCATGGGGATTACAGTTTGGCGTCCGCTTTTGGATATGACAAAAGCAATGATTCTTAAGTATTGTGAAGAACAGCAAATTCATTTTGGTATTGATGAATCGAATTTAAGTCTTGACTATACACGCAACCAAATACGTCATGAGATTTCGAAAATGGATAAGGCATCATATGAAAGTTTAGTTAAAGAAATGGTTGCTGCAAAGCAATGTGGTGAAAAAAGGAGTAAAATAGTGAGGAGTATCGCCTTACAATTGGGTTCTAAAGTTAAGGTCGATATGTATGCTCTAATCCAGGATGGAATACGGACACGCGTGCTTCGTTTGTGGATGTCACAACATGGAGTCGATACGCATACAATGAGTGGACGTTTTCTGAAAGAACTTGATGAACTCATTCTGCAAGAAAAGGCATTTCTCCAGTTTGGGGACATGCGGCTGAGTTCAAGTTATGGTGAACTATCCCTTGCAAAAAACGCTGCATTTGAATATCACTATAATGAGATAAGGTATGAATCTACGAATCATTTTATCTTAAGTAAGACGGGTCAAACGATTCAAGGTGTAACCCTTTCTGAATCTGATTTTCCAATTGTGATTCGAAATGCCCGTGAGGGAGATGCAATTAAAATGCGGTTTGGAACGAAGTCATTAAATCGATTCTTTATTGATCGAAAAATACCACGTCATGAACGTGAATTGTGCCCTGTTATTGTGAATTCTTCGCAACAAATTGTGTTTGTTGTGGGAATGGGTTGTGATGCGCATCATTACTCTAACAATCCCAATCTTTTTATGTTAGAATTATAGTTATCGCAGGAGGATTATTTATAGTATGCACCAAGATGTAGAGAGTATTTTGATTAGTGAACAAGAAATTGAAAAAAGATGTGAAGAACTCGGACAAGTTATCACAGAACATTATAAAAATGTAGAAGGTCCGCTCGTACTTGTGGCACTTTTAAAAGGATCCGTACCATTCCTTGCACGCCTCATTAAGTATATCGACCTTGATATCGAATTTGATTTCATGGATGTTTCAAGTTACGAAGGTACGGAATCATCACGCGATATTCGAATTTTAAAAGATTTGGATCGTTCAATTAAAGGCACGAATATCTTACTTGTAGAAGATATTGTGGATACAGGAAATACCCTAAAAGCAGTTATTAAACTCTTAATGAATAAGGGCGCTAATGATGTAAAAGTTATCACATTGTTGGACAAACCATCACGTCGTGAAGTTGATGTATATGCTGACTTTATTGGGTTTGAAATCGAGAACCTATTTGTAATCGGTTTTGGTATGGACTATTATGAAAAATATAGACAATTACCATACATTGGAATTTTAAAAGATACAGTCTATAAGTAAGGAGTGAATCCCGTTGAAAAACAATAAAAAGAATAATATTATCTTGATGGTAATGACTGTAATGATGGCACTTGTTATCATGCAGTTAGCTGCACATCAAACACAAAAAGTTTTACCTGTTAAAGAATTCTACAGTGTTGTAGAAACAAAAAAAGTTGAAAATACAATTATTAAACCAAATAATAATGTTATTGATATTACAGGTGTGTATGTTGAAAATGATCGTAAGATTGGATTTTCAACACGTTTACCCAATACACCAGAACAACTTAACGCAGTAACGAAGTTACTTGCTGAGAAAGATGCCGCAATGTTGACAGCAGACCCAAATGAAAGTAATTTCTTTGTGGATTTCTTGCTTGTAATCATTCCTTACATCTTATTGGGTGGATTTATGTTCTTCCTTTTCTCAAAAATGGGAAATGGTGGTAATAATAAAGCCTTTGAATTCAGTAAATCTCGTGCTAAGGTCCAAGGTGATATTAAAGTTCGCTTTAAGGATGTAGCCGGTGCTGAAGAAGAAAAACAAGAAATGGAAGAGCTAATTGAGTACTTACGTCATCCAAAACGCTTTGAAGCGATGGGAGCTCGAATTCCAAAAGGGATGCTTCTTGTAGGCCCTCCAGGAACGGGTAAAACATTGCTCGCGAAAGCAGCTGCTGGAGAAGCAGATGTACCATTCTATGCAATCTCCGGATCTGACTTTGTGGAAATGTTTGTGGGTGTTGGTGCGAGTCGTGTTCGTGATATGTTTAAAAAAGCAAAAGCAACAGCGCCTTGCATTATTTTCATCGATGAAATTGATGCTGTCGGACGCCAACGTGGTGCTGGTATGGGTGGTGGACACGATGAACGTGAACAAACACTTAACCAACTTCTCGTTGAGATGGACGGTATTGAAGAAAATTCAGGGGTTCTTGTATTAGCGGCCACAAACCGTGATGATGTCTTAGACCCTGCGTTGCTTAGACCAGGACGATTTGACCGCACAATTACGGTTGGGTTACCTGATGTAAAAGGTCGTACTGAAATCTTACAAGTTCATGCACGCAATAAAAAAATTGCAGATGATGTTGTCCTCAAACACATTGCGCGTCGTACTCCAGGGTTCTCAGGAGCTGATCTTGAAAACGTATTGAACGAAGCAGCAATTCTTTCGGTTCGAGAAAATAAAACGGAAATCACGACCGATATTATCGATGAGGCGATTGACCGTGTTATTATGGGACCTGCTAAAAAATCGAAAAAATATACTGAAAAAGAACGTTATATGGTTGCGGTTCACGAAACCGGACATGCAATTATTGGTATTAAACTAAAAAGTGCTGATAAAGTACAAAAAGTCACAATTATTCCACGTGGACAAGCAGGTGGTTATAACTTGATGACACCTCGTGAAGAAACCTTTACACAAAGTCGTTCAGACTTAATGGGTAAAATCACTGGGTATCTTGGTGGTCGTGTTGCTGAGGAAATTGTCTTTAATGAAATTTCTACAGGTGCATACTCTGATATTCAATCCGCTACCAAAATTGCACGTGCAATGGTTACTCAATATGGTATGAGTGACTTAGGACCAATTCAATATGATAGTAACGATGGAAATGTTTTCTTAGGAAGAGATATTTCTCAACCGCAAAACTACTCCGGTCAAATTGCATTTGAAATTGATAAAGAAGTTCGTCATATTATTGATCAATGTAAAGAAGATGCACGAAAACTTATTGAAGAAAACCGTGATCTACTTGATCGTATTGTTGAAGCACTTCTTGAATATGAAACAATTACTGCAGAACAAATTCAAAATATTGTTGAAGGCCGTGAAGCCAACGACGATGGTGTGATTGCAGCTGAAGTTGTCAGCGAAACAGTTCAAGAACCTGACACAACAATTGATACAGAAATTTAAGCTTAGAGGGAGCCCCAATTCGTTGGGGCTTTTTTAAGAAAAAGGAGATAATGATGAGTGATAAAATCGTTCGCGCAATGGCGCTAAATGGCAATGTTCGAATTTTTGTGGCCAAAACAACAAATCTCGTGCAAAAAGCACATGAACTTCATGGGACCTATCCGGCTGCATCCGCTGCACTAGGTCGTACCCTCAGTATTGGTGCAATCATGGGAACAACATTAAAAAATGATGATGAGAAATTAGTTATTGAAATTCGTGGTGATGGCGAATTAGGCCATATTCTTGTTAATGCAGATAACAAGGGGTTTGTGCGAGGTCTTGTATCAAATCCTCATGTACATAAAGTAAACAGCATTGGTAAACTTGATGTTGGTGGATCCATCGGTAATGGAACCCTTCGTGTAACACATGATGTGTTAGATGGAATGGCGTTCAGTTCTCAAGTAGAACTTCAATCAGGTGAAATTGGTGATGACTTTGCTTATTATTATGCACAGAGTGAGCAAATTCCATCAGCGGTTTCAGTGGGTGTCTTAGTTAATGAAGATCTATCCATTAAATCTGCAGGTGCAATTTTAATTCAGGTTCTTCCTTCCGCAACAGAAGAAGATATTTTGGAAATTGAAAAAACACTTGCTAAGCTTCCGCCTGTATCAAATCTTATGATTGAAAAAGATGCGATTGAAGTGTGTGCAGACCTATTTAGTGATGTTTTGATTCTTGAAACAACGGATACGCAATATTATTGCGGATGTAATAAAGAACAGATGGCGGATGTCTTACGTACCTTAAGTACGGACGAGCTTAAAGAACTTATTGCGGAAGATAAAGGGGCCGTTTTAGAATGCCATTATTGTCATTCAAAATATGAATTTAGTGAAGACGATTTAAATGAAATCATTTGCGAACGCAAGAAGAACTAGATTGTATCTTCTTGAATTTGGGGAATACGAATACACAGAAACCATAAATTATGGTATGATACAACACGAAAAGCGATGAATTTGTTTCATATTAGTTAGATGCTTGCGATAGTATTAAGAATAAATTGTTGTTATGTGTGATTTTAACGGCCGTTTCACTAAATTAGATGAATTCATTGGTAGAATTTGATAAGATAGAATCAGATTATTTACATAAGAAAGAGTGATAATATGGGACATGAATTAACAGAACAAGAAATTGTTCGTCGTGAGAAAATGGAGGCTTTGCGTGAACAAGGTATTAATCCTTTTGCGAGTGGATTTAAACCTGAAGAACGCTCATCCGACATTGTTGGTGCTTACGATAGCAAATCAAAAGAAGAACTCGCAGAATTGGAAGCGACAACTAAAATAGCAGGTCGTGTTATGACGAAACGTGTTATGGGTAAAGCGGGTTTTATGCATCTTCAAGATCGTGATGGACAAATCCAAGTTTACGTTCGAAAAGATACCGTTGGAGACTTAGCATTTGAGTACTTTAAGGAGCTTGATTTAGGGGATATTTTAGGTGTTGAAGGAACAATTTTCCGTACTAATCACGGTGAATTATCCGTTAAAGCAAGTGAATTAACACACCTTACCAAAGCATTGCGACCATTACCTGATAAATTTCATGGTCTCCAAGATAAAGAAGAACGCTACCGTCGTCGTTATTTAGATTTAATTATGAACGAAGACTCACGCCGGACTGCCATGTTGCGTCCGTTAATTATGCGTTCCATTCGAAAATTTTTCGATGATCGCGGTTTGGTTGAAGTTGAAACTCCTGTTTTAACACCAATCTTATCTGGTGCAGCTGCACGTCCTTTTGTGACACACCACAATACATTAGATATGGAATTTTACTTAAGAATTGCGACAGAACTTCCTTTAAAACGCTTAATCGTTGGTGGTATGGAAGGTGTTTATGAAATTGGTCGTTTATTCCGAAATGAAGGAATGAGTCCAAAACATAACCCAGAATTTACAACAATTGAAGCTTATGTCGCATACGCAGATATGTATGACATGATGGATATCAGTGAAGGTTTGCTTGAATACCTTGCGCATGAGGTTTTAGGAACCACTGAAATTGTATATCAGGGTACAGAACTTTCTTTGAAAGGACCATACCGTCGTGTACATATGGTTGACTTAATTAAAGATGTAACTGGTATTGATTTTTGGAATGTTACATCAGATGAAGAAGCTGTTGCGATTGCGAAAGAACATAACATTAATATGGCAAAACATCAATTATCATTTGGTCATGTTGTAAATGAGTTCTTTGAAACATTCTGTGAAGAGAAGATCGTTCAACCTACATTTGTTTATGGTCATCCTGTCGAAGTATCACCATTAGCAAAGAAAAATCCTGAAGATCCTCGTTTTACTGATCGATTTGAGATGTTTATTGATGCACGTGAATATGCGAATGCATTCTCCGAGCTTAATGATCCAATCGATCAACGTGAGCGCTTTGAGAGTCAATTGAGTGAACGTGAACTTGGAAACGAAGAAGCGAATGAGATGGATGTTGATTATGTTGAAGCGTTAGAATACGGAATGCCACCAACAGGTGGAATCGGTATCGGTTTAGACCGCCTCATTATGCTCTTAACAGACAGTGCAAGCATTCGTGACGTCTTGTTGTTCCCACATATGAAAAAAAGATAAAAGAAAAAAGATACTAACACAGCGTTAGTGAACTGCCCCCAATATCTTGGACGGTTTAATTAAGAGTTAAACTAAAGGATTGATTTCTGTACTGTGCAGGAGTCAGTCCTTTTAGTTTGCTCTTAATTCTTTTGTTATTATAATAGTCGATATAT
>NZ_SCFT01000013.1:49612-54595 GCF_016617655.1 Erysipelothrix sp. strain 2 (EsS2-7-Brazil) | reverse complement strand
TATCGAATCATTAAAGGGATGGATTAAAGCAGAAATGGCGTGTGATTATCAATACTGGTCCGTAGATAACTTTGAAAATTATATCGAAGCATATGTACATTATTTTAATTTTGAAAGACCTGCTTACAGTTTAAATTACAAAACCCCTATCCAATATAAAATGGATAAGGGTTTCTAGTCTTTTATTAATGTCTACTTTTGTTTGACAACTCCAGTCAATTACTAACCGTTAAAGTAATCGTTAAAGCAAATCTTCAATCGATTAACGGAATCGATGTTGCGAAAAATATTGGCGATGCGCTACCTGAAAAGGGTGAGTTCATGGCATCCGCAACAGATCGTGATGGAAATCCTATTGACGTAACCATCGATACATCGAAGGTGGATATGAACACGCCCGGTAAATATGAAGTTGTAATTACCTCTGCAGATGGTCAAACACTCACGGTATTTGTAACCGTAAGCGGTCTGGTTTTAGATGGAACTGTTACGATTATTTATATTGATTCGAATGGTAATGTTATTCATGAACAACGAATAATAACAGGTCAAGTAGGCGATGCTTATAGCACCGAAGCCCTTAACCTAAAAGGTTATACTCTAAAAGAAATAAGAGGAAATGCGACAGGACTGTTCACGGAAGAAAATCAAACCGTAACCTATGTCTATACAAAAGATGAGAATGGCAACCAACTTCCACAAACGGGAGTGAGCACGCCTCTAATCTCGTTTGTGAAGTATTTAGGCGCAGTCTTAATTGTAATGGGTGGAGGTCTTGTTTATAAAAACAGAAAAAAATCTAAAATAGAGCGCTAATCATTTCATAAATAAATAATTCAAAAAAGCAACCAGTGATGGTTGTTTTTTTTGTGTTAAAATTCGTGCTCTTGTTCGGTATCAAAAAAAGTGTTGTGAAAAGACAAGAAATGCGAAGTGTGAGGATGAGGCACGAAATAAACGTAAAAAGTTCAATTTTTAATGATGAAAGATAAACATATTATGAAATCCAAAGCAAATTCTTAGAATTGAAAGAAATTCTATGTTATCTTGATAGAGCGTGCTTACGGAATGGGGAGGGGAATTAAGAAAAACGCAACACTGTAGTATTGATAAGAAAAGGAGTATATTATGATGAAAAAAAATAAACTATTAAACAAGATCATGACAGTTGCATTAACATTTGTCTTGCTCGTTACAAGTATTTCAATGAACCAAAATTATACAATATCTGCACAAGAGACAGAGGAATTGTTTCCATTCCGAGGCAATAAATTACAAAACCCCTATCTGAGATATGGTGCAAAAGATTCAACGATTCCAAACTGGAAACTTAGCTCCACAAATAATGTATTTGGAGGAGAATCTGCTGGAACGATCAGTTCGAAAGTAACAGATGGATATCGCGATATTGGAAGATATAACTATCTCGTTGGCCAAAAAAACAATACAGATGATAGTGTCTTTAAGTCAAAATCTATAAGAGTAGAAAACTCAAGTGTGGCCGAAAATGCAAGTTTCATGCTCGTTGGTCAAACAATTCAACTTCAAGCAGGCTATGAATATTACTTTAGAGCTGAGTTGAAGAGTGTTCAAGGTACAAGCAACGGGATGTTAAATATTTATCCTGGAACTGCTACTTCGGGAAAAAATGGCCTTGCATCTGAAAGATTTAGCGCAACCAATAAATTAGAAATTGTTAGTTTGCCTTTTGTTGCTGATGGAAGTGGAGAAGTAACGGTTTCTTTACGTCATTTCGCTACAAACGATAAAAATACACACCTTGAAATTCATAGAATGGGATTCTTCCTCAAAGATGATTATTTAATTCAAGAAGATACGCATGCCCTTTTTAATGACAGTGAATTTAAGGAGTTGGTTGGTAATGATACTGCCGAAATTCAAAAAAATATTGACGCAATTCGTGCGAAAATCACAGCATCAGGAAACCCTTATGCAAGTGATGTTAAAGCATATGTTAATGATTTGCTCGATAAAGCTCAAGCTTTACTAGATCACGCAAAAGGAATCGAAAATGCTATCAAAGATACTTTTGACAATTTTGATGACCGTGTCTTAAAAGGTGATGTAACCCAAAGTACAATCGATGACTTAAAAAATAAGATTGAAGGCGTGACAAGTCCTGGACTAAATGAAAAACTCACTAATGATTTAAAAGAAGTTGAACGCGTTTATGAATTACAAGAATTAAAACCAGTTCTCAAAGAAGAACTTGAGAATCAGGCTAATGAAGCAATCAAAAAAATTGAAGACTTAAAAAATGTATCTGAGTCTGAGAAAAAAGAAAAAATTGATGCAATTCAAAAAGAATTAGAAGATGGTAAGAAGGCAATTGATAATGCAAAAACACGTGAAGATGCAACCAATTCTAAAGATACTGCTTCGGGAAACATCGATAAAATTGTTAATGATGTAACACTAGTTGATCGTAAAAATGATTCAAAATCTGAACTTGATAAAAAAGCTGAAGATGCGAAGAATGAAATCGATAAGTTACCAAACTTAACGGATGATGAAAAGCAAAAAGCTAAAGATGACATCGATCAAAAAACCAAAGACGGTAAAGATGCAATTGATCAAGGAACGACACCAAAAGATGTTGAAGATTCGAAAAATACAACAGATAACGCGGTGAAAGAAATTGTTGATCAAAATACATTGAAAGATGCAAAAAATAAAGCGAAAAAAGATTTAGAAACGAAAGCTGATGAAACGAAAAAAGCGATTGATGCACTACCTGGAATTTCCCAAGAAGCAAAAGATAAAGCTAAAGGTGAAATCGATAATGCGTTAAATAAAGGACTTGAAGGGGTAGAATCGGGTACGTCTGTGGATGACATTAATCAAGTTGTTACGGACACTAAAACCGAAATGGATGCCATTAAAGATGCAATCATTAAAGAAAATAATGATAGTATTGATGCATTAATTAACGACAAGAAGTCAAGTCTTGATGCAGAAGCAAAAAAAGCTAAAGAAACGATTGATAAACTTGAAAACTTATCACAAACTGAAAAAGAAGAAGCAAAAAAATTGATTGATAAAACGGTCAATGACGCTTCAAAAGAACTGGATAAAGCAACGACACCATCAAATATCGACGCAATTTACAATCTAGGTAAAACAGATATTGGAAACGTTGTTGTTAAAGCAGAACTTGATGATGCCAAAACAAAAGCAATCGCAGATTTAAATGCTAAGGCGGAAGAAGTTCGTAAACAAATTGCTGATAAACCAGCACTCTCTGATCAACAACGTAAAGATGCCAATGATGAGATCGATCAGACACTTGCAGAAGCAATTAAACGTATTGAAGATACAACAGAGATTGCAGATATTCCTGAAAATTTAAAAACTGGAATGGATGCATTAGATGCAATTGAACAAAAATATGAAGCAAAAAACACAGAAAATTTAGATAAGAAAAAAGACGATTCTAAATCTGAACTCGATAAAAAGGCAGAAGATGCAAAGAAAGAAATCGACAAGTTACCTAACTTAAACGATGACGAAAAGCAAAAAGCCAAAGATGATATCGACCAAAAAACCAAAGAGGGTAAAGATGCAATTGATCAGTTAAACGATCCAAAAGAAATTGAAAAAGTGATTGATACAACGGATAAAGGCATCAACGATATTGTTGAGGACAACAAACTTCTGGATACAAAAAATAAAGCCAAAGATGATTTGGATAAAAAAGCGGAAGATGCAAAGAAAGAAATCGACAAGTTACCAAACTTATCGGATGATGAAAAGCAAAAAGCTAAAGATGACATCGATCAAAAAACTAAAGATGGTAAAGATGCAATTGATCAAGGAACAACACCTAAAGATGTTGAAGATGCAAAAAATACAACAGATAATGCGGTAAACGAAATTGTTGATCAAAGCACATTACAAGATGCTAAAAATAAAGCGAAAAAAGATTTAGAAGCGAAAGCTGATGAGACGAAAAAAGCGATTGATGCATTACCTGGACTATCACAAGAGGTTAAAGACAAAGCTAAAGGCGAAGTCGATAATGCATTGAATAAAGGTCTTGAAAATGTAGAATCTGGTAAGACTATTGAGAATCTTAATAAAGTTGTTTCTGAAACTAAAACTGAGATGGATGCAATCAAAGATGCACTTGTAAAAGAAAACTTTGAGTCACTTGAGAAACTCAAGGATGATAAAAAAGCAAACTTAAATGCAGAAGCAGAAAAGGCTAAAGAAACAATCGATAAACTAGAAAACTTATCACAAGCTGAAAAAGATCAAGCGAAGAAAGTTATTGATAAAACAGTAAGTGACGCTTCGAAAAATATCGATAAAGCATCAACACCATCAGATATTAACTCAATTTACAACCAAGGAAAAACGGATATTGGAAACGTTGTTGTCAAAGCAGAACTTGATGATGCGAAAATAAAAGCAATCGCAGATTTAAACGCTAAGGCGGAAGAAGTTCGTAAACAAATTGCTGACAAACCAGCACTCTCTGATCAACAACGCAAAGATGCAAATGCCGAAATCAATAAGACACTTGCTGAAGCAATTAAGCGTATTGAAGACACAGCTGTGAATACCGATATTCCTGAAAATTTAAAAACAGGAATCAAAGAATTGGAAGCAATTGAAAAGAAATATGAAACTAAAAACACAGGCAATTTAGACAAGAAAAAAGAAGATTCTAAATCTGAACTTGATAAAAAGGCAGAAGATGCGAAGAAAGAAATCGATGAGCTACCAAACTTAACCGATGATGAAAAGCAAAAAGCTAAAGATGATATCGATCAAAAAAATCAAGACAGCAAAGATGCGATCGATCAATCAAACAATCCAAAAGAAATTGAAGATGTGATTGATACAACCGATAAGGGCATCAATGAAGTTATTGATGATAGTAAACTTCTCGATTCAAAGCATGAAGCGAAAAAAGATCTCGATAAAAAAGCTGAAGATGCGAAGAAAGAAATCGATAAG
>NZ_SCFT01000013.1:0-49602 GCF_016617655.1 Erysipelothrix sp. strain 2 (EsS2-7-Brazil) | reverse complement strand
TGTGATTGATACAACCGATAAGGGCATCAATGAAGTTATTGATGATAGTAAACTTCTCGATTCAAAGCATGAAGCGAAAAAAGATCTCGATAAAAAAGCTGAAGATGCGAAGAAAGAAATCGATAAGTTACCAAACTTAAGCGATGATGAAAAGCAAAAAACTAAAGATGATATCGATCAAAAAACTCAAGACAGCAAAGATGCGATCGATCAATCAAACAATCCAAAAGAAATTGAAGCTGTGATTGATACAACCGATAAGGGCATCAATGAAGTTATTGATGATAGTAAACTTCTCGATTCAAAGCATGAAGCGAAAAAAGATCTCGATAAAAAAGCTGAAGATGCGAAGAAAGAAATCGATAAGTTACCAAACTTAAGCGATGATGAAAAGCAAAAAGCTAAAGATGATATCGATCAAAAAACTGAAGAAGGTAAAGAGGCGATTGATCAAGGAACGACACCTAAAGATGTTGAAGAAGCAATAAATACAACAGATAACGCGGTGAAAGAAATTGTTGATCAAAGTACATTGCAAGATGCAAAAAATAAAGCGAAAAAAGATTTAGAAGCGAAAGCTGATGAAACGAAAAAAGCGATTGATAGCCTTCCTGGAATTTCTCAAGAAGCAAAAGATAAAGCTAAAGCAGAAGTGGATAAAGTCTTAAAAGAAGGACTTGAATCAATCAATTCCGGTTCAAAACTTGACCATGTTAAGAAATCACTAAATCAATCAATGAATCAAATGGATAAAATTATTAAAAACTTAGCGAAACCACAATCCGTTCTTCCAGCCGCTGGGATTACGGCAAGCAGTATCCGTCTCTATGGATTACTCATAAGTCTTGTTGGTATGCTAATCTTTGTAATCCAAACAAAGAAAAATCGTTATAATCATTAAAATGTTTTATTATAAATAGCCCTTTATTAACCGAAACTCAAACCTCATTTGAGTTTCGGTTTTATTTATGAAATTCAAACTCTTTATCCGTATCTTTCAACATTTAAAGTGTGTAAAATATCGTACAATATCACCCAAAACACTTTGACACCCATAGGTGCATTTGTTATTATTAATACATAAAGGGAGTAGAAGCCTATTCTTTAGGTCCACAGTTTCGTCAACACGACTTTAGAGTCCGGAACGTGTATAAATTCGAGACTTTATCCAAGTTTTTTAGGCACGGATAGGGTCTTTTTATTTTACTTACTATCCAATGTATAAGGAGGAAGCCTGTGAAAGATACAAAATGGTATGCAAAGTCACTGGAAGAAGTGGCAGCTAAGACGGATATCGTCAACGGATTAACGGATGCGCAAATTGAGGCATCACGTGAGAAATATGGCAAGAATAAATTGGCTGAAGCAAAGGGACGAAGTTTTATGATGCGTCTTTTGGATCAGTTTAAAGATGTAACAATTATTATTTTACTTGTTGCAGCTTTAATAAGTGGTATTGTAGGGGAACATGCTGATGCGATTTTAATTTTCGCAATCGTTGCATTGAACGCACTTATTGGAATGATTCAAGAAGATAAAGCTGAGAAGTCTCTTAAAGCACTTCAAGATATGTCTACTCCAACCGCAAAAGTAATACGTGGTGGAGAAGAACAAACTATTAATTCTAATGATGTAGTTGTTGGAGATTTGGTTGTAATGGATGCAGGGGATTTAGTGCCTGCCGATTTACGTATTGTTCAATCGAATTCTTTAACAGTACAAGAAGCATCATTAACGGGAGAATCTGTACCTGTTGAAAAACATGCAGATGTTGTCTGTGCTGAAGATGCGGTCTTGGGAGATCGTAAAAATATGGCATATTCATCTGGAATGGTGAGTTATGGTCGTGGGCAAGGTGTTGTAGTTGCTGTTGGTATGGATACCGAAGTAGGTAAGATTGCGACAATGCTAACTGAAACAAAATCAGATCCGACACCGCTTCAACAACAATTAAATCAACTGGGTAGAATCCTGGGTGTTGGAGCGATTATTGCATGTGGAATTATTCTCCTTGTTGGTGTATTGAATAATCATGATTTCTTACAAATGTTCTTAACAGCTGTTTCTCTAGCGGTTGCAGTTGTTCCTGAAAGTTTACCAGCTGTGGCTACAATTGTCTTAGCGCTTGGTGTTCAACGTTTAGTTGAACGTCATGCAATCGTTCGTAATTTACCATCCGTTGAAACGCTTGGGTCCGCAACGGTTATTTGTTCCGATAAAACGGGAACCTTAACACAGAACGTGATGACGGTAAAAGAGCATTGGACTGAGAGTGACGTAAATGAATTATCACGTGGTTTATTACTCTGTAATGATGCACGTAAGGTCGATGGAAATTGGCTTGGAGACCCAACTGAGACAGCACTATCTGCATGGGCAGAAGCGCTTGATCTTGATGCTGTTGGCTTGATTCAAAAGCATACACGATTAAATGAGGTTCCTTTTGATTCAGGACGTAAACGTATGAGTACGATCAATGATATTGATGGTGATGCTACGGTATTTGTAAAAGGTGGCGTTGATGAAGTTCTTGCCGTTGTAACGCAGTATCAAGATGAAAAAGGTATACGTGCTATTACGCAAGAAGATATTGAACGCATTCAAAAACATAATCAAGAAATGGGTGTTAAGGCACTTCGTGTTCTTGCACTTGCTAAGAAATCTGTTTCAAATACGGATCTGGAAGCAACAGAAATTGAAAGTGAACTTACTTTTGTTGGTTTGGTAGGGATGATTGATCCTCCACGTCCCGAAGTAACAGAAGCTATCAAAACAAGTAAAAAAGCAGGTATTCGTGTTGTAATGATTACCGGTGACCATGCTGTTACTGCATCCGCAATTGGTCGTGAAATTGGACTGCTTGAAGATGGACAACGTGTTATCTCTGGAAAAGAATTGGATGCAATGACAGATGATGAATTGTTTGAACAAGTTCAACATATTGGCGTGTATGCACGTGTTTCTCCAGAACATAAAATGCGTATCATTTCCGCTTGGAAACGTCATGGCGATATTGTGGCGATGACAGGCGATGGTGTTAACGATGCTCCTGCTTTAAAACGTGCTGATATTGGTGCTGCAATGGGTATTGTTGGTACAGAAGTTGCTAAAGGTGCAGCGGACATGGTTCTTACAGATGATAACTTCGCAACAGTGGTAACCGCTATTGGAGAAGGTCGTCGTATTAAAGATAATATTATGAAGGCAATCTCATACTTACTATCATGTAATGTTGGAGAATTGTTACTGTTATTAATTGCCGTACTTCTTGACTGGGATGCACCCCTTCTACCAATTCACTTATTATGGATTAACCTTGTAACCGATAGTCTTCCAGCATTAGCGCTTGGTGTTGATGGTGCAGAAGATGGTATTATGGAACGTCAACCGGATCGTACAGGCTCACTCATCAGTAAATCAATGCTTTGGCGAATTGGGTACCAAGGTGCTGTTGTAGGGGGCGTTGCACTCTTTGCTTACATGTACGGTGCAGGGCGTCTATGGGCAGTTGGAGATACTGAAACTGGAACGACAATGGCATTTATCGTATTAGCATTCTCACAATTAATCCATTCCTACAGCATTCATTCAAGTGAAAAATCAGTATTCACATCATTCTGGAAAAATAAATACCTTATCATGGCAACGCTCATTAATGGGCTCATGATTCTTGCGGTATTATTCATTCCGGTTCTCAATGATTTATTTAAACTTGGAACATTAGATGCTCATCATTGGATGATTGTTGTGATGTTGATGTTTGTACCAATGATTATTGTTGAAATTATGAAACTACTTAAACTTAACGGTAAACATTAATTAAATTGAATAACCAAAGAGAGGAATAACCTCTCTTTTTTTATCACGATAAGACGAGTTTCACCTTTAAATAGAAGGGTCTATGTTATAATAGGCCTATAAAAAAGGGGATGGGTTTTTGATATGCACATAACGAAAATCTTTAATAATAACTGTGTCGCTACATTTATCGATGGAGAAGATATGGTTGTTACGGGTTCAGGAATCGGTTTCCAACATAAAATAGGGGACGAAATTGATGCTTCGCGCATCGAAAAAATGTTTAAAGTGGTAAGTGATAGCCAAGACGACTTTGAACAACTACTTAATAAAATACCAGTGGATTATTTTGAAGCGACGCGGGCCATCGTAGAATATGCACATTCTGTTTTGGATATATCACTGAGTGATACGATCAACGTGGCACTTACAGATCATATCTATTATGCAGTACTCAGATCGAAAGAGGATGTGGAATTACCAGGACTGTTTACAGAAGAGATTAAAATGTATTATCCTGATGAATTTAAAGTAGGTACATGGGCTTTGAATTATATTAATAAACGGTTTGAGGTTTCTTTGCCTCAAGATGAAATTGGGTACCTTGTCATTCATATTGTGAATGCAAGTAATGGGAATATATCGCACCAAGCTCAAAATACTATGATGTTTTTAAAGGATGTTATGGCGATTGTTCAGAGTGAGTTGGGTATAAAGATGAATACCAGTCAACCTGCGTATACACGTCTAGCAACCCACTTAAAATATCTTGCACAGCGAATTATTGGCAATCCAAGTTCCAGTCATCCATTTGATGAAAGTATAGGTGAACTCAATTTATTTATTGCGGCGAAGCTAAAAAAGTATAACGATTGTGTCGCGAAGATTAATCAATACGTCAATACACGATTCGATTATGAACTCTCGATGGATGAGCGCATGTATCTTGCCATACATCTATACCAAATTATGAAGCATGAAAAAAACCGGTAGCGATACCGGTTTTTTTATAGAGTAGGATAATACGTATACGATTATTTGATTAAATTTTTGAATTCATCGGCTACGAACTGAACGTTTGTACCAACGATAACTTGGAGACTGCTTCCACCGGGTCTTACAATACCAGCAGCACCGGTTCCTTTGATAGCTTTCTCGTCAACGTTTCCTGTGTCAAAGAGTTCAAGACGTAAGCGTGTTGTACAGTAGTCAACGCTCTTAACGTTCTCTTTACCACCAAGTGCATTAAGAATAACTTCAGCTTGGTGTGCAAATTTACTGTCGGTTGAAGCAAGCACTGAATCATCAAGTAGGACTTCTTCACGACCTGGTGTTTTAATATTAAACTTAACAATTAAGAAGCGGAAGAGTACATAATAAATTGCGAAGTATGCAATTCCAAATACAACGATCATATAAGGCTTGTTTGCAAGTGGTAGACGTGAGCTTAAGAATAAGTCAACAAATCCAGCACTAAATCCAAATCCTGCCGTCCATCCAAAGGATGAAACAATAAATAATGAAAGTCCCGTAAGGATTGCATGTACTAAGTATAATGCAGGCGCAACAAACATAAATGAGAATTCAATTGGTTCTGTTACCCCTGTAAAGAATGCTGAGAAACCTGCTGCAAGCATGAGCGATCCCACAACTTTTTTATTTTCAGGTTTTGCCGATTGATACATTGCAAGACCAGCACCACAGAGTCCAAACATCATAACTGGGAAGAAACCAGCTTGATACATTCCGGTAATACCTTTAACACCGGTACCACCCCAGAAGTTTCCAATATCATTAATACCAATTGTGTCAAACCAGAATACGGAGTTTAAAGCGTGGTGTAATCCTGTAGGGATTAAGAGACGGTTGAAGAAACCGAATAAACCTGCTCCAAGAGGACCCATCGCAGAAATTGCGGTACCAAAGGATACAAGTCCACCATAAACGATTGGCCAGATATAGAGTAATGCAATGGAGATTGGCATCATCACAACTGCAGTCATAATTGGTGCCAAGCGTTTACCACTAAAGAATGCGAGTGCGGTTGGGAGTTCTGTTTTGGAGAATTTGTTGTACATTAACGCTCCAACTACCCCAGAAATAATACCGATAAAGGCATTATCAATTTTTCCAAATGCAGCATTCACGGCTTCAGGAGCAATCCCTTTTAAGTTTGCAACGGAACCCACAGAGAGTAATGTGGTAATCATTAAGAAACCAACAAGACCACTTAAGGAAGCAGCCCCATCTTTATCATTTGATAATCCATAAGCAATCCCTACTGCAAAGATAATTGGTAGTTTTTCAATGATTGCTTTACCCGATCCAATTAAGAAAGCGGCAAGAACACTGTTAGCTCCCCATCCAACAGGGTCAATCCAATAACCAATACCCATTAATAAACTTGCAGCCGGTAATACCGCTACTGGAAGCATTAGGGCACGGCCTAATTTCTGTAAATGTTTCATCATATAAGTCACTTCTCCTTTTCTATATGATTTAGAGATTGTTGCTTGAAGATATAAAAAGACCTACAAAAATAGCGTATCGCCATATTTGTAGGTCTTGCCTTCTTCAGTAACAATCCTATCTTACAAGCACATATTAGCACGAGGTGTAACCGCTGTCAATAAAAAGTGAAAGAAATGTGTGTCTTTATGTGATAAGTGGTAAATGAGGATATGATGAGACATTTATGGAATCCGTCGATTTAAATTCGGCGTGTGGTACTCTAAGGGTATCAACGCATATTTCGACACTATCCCCACAATATCGGTTATTACCGACAAATAAGTGTCGAACCATGCGTTCAGTGTTAGAACATCATGGATTTTAAGTGTTTTTGTCGAAGAATGATGAAACTAAAGACGAAATCTCATCCCCTTCGTACAATAGAGACAGTTAAAGTCACCATTGAAAAAGAAGGAGTATCTATGAATACAAAAGAACAAATTTATCAGTATCTTGTTTTCGAAACACAAATTCTACTCGATCATGACTTTTCCTTACTCACAACCGCAGTGATTTCAGAATCGTTACACTTAAGCCGTTCCTTAGTATCGCAATACTTAAATGAATTGTTTCAGGAAGGGCTCTTAATTAAGGTATCGTCACGACCGGTGTATTACTTTGATAAACACGAATTTGAGAAGCGCTATCGTGTTCAAAATGTATCGCGTGAGTATTTAAGTGTTAAAGCGCTCATGGATGAAATACAGAGTTCGGAAGGGTATGATTCCTTCCAAGATTTAATTGGTTTTGATGGATCATTAAGTCACATCGTTCAACAAATTAAGTCAGCCCTGCTTTATCCAGGCCGTGGATTGCCGATTGTATTGTTTGGAAAACGCGGAAGTGGTAAGACGTATTTATCGCGTATGATTCATAAATTTTGTGTGGAACATGACTTAATTCAAACAGGACAAAGCGTTTACCATCTAAAATTTATTGATCCGCAATGTGATTATGAACGCCTGCTTTTTGGGGATGAAACACAAAGTGGTTTGTTGGAACAAAAAGAAATTGGTGTGCTCTATCTTGAACATGCAGATCGAATGCGTCCAGACATCCAATACCAAGTATCCAATGTCATTAAAGATGGCTATTACACCAAAAACCACAAGGTTGTGAAGGTTCATTGTCGCTTGGTTTTTGGAACCTCTTATAATCCGGAAGATGCCTTTGATTATTCGTTACTTCAAAGTCTTCCAATTATATGTAAGATTCCGCACTTTGATCAACGGGGAACTCAGGAAAAGGAACACTTCATCCTGAAATTCTTTAAGCAAGAACAACAAAAACTCGGCTTAAAAATATTTATTTCATACAAGCTGTTAGAAGCATTACTTCAACTCAAATTTGATGAAGACATTCATGAGTTAAAAAAATGCATCACGCGCATCTGCGCAACAGCCCTGGAATCAGCGCAACAAGGTGTCATGCATTGTCACTTATATCATTTACCAGAAGATAAATTGAACTACAGCATCTCAAATGAACAAGATATGAAGCAGCTTATTGAAATTGATACGTATGTCATTCATGAATCAACGGATAAGATCGTGCATTTATTTAAAAATATCTTAAAAGCGTTTAACGGTTTCCAAAGCAATCAGCTATCGTATCGTGAGATGTTAGCACAAGATTTTGAGTCCATGCGTAATTATTATGATTTGATGATTTTTGATCAATCGTATAGCCTTCAAAAAGTATATGGACTTGAGAAAATTATTGATGATGTGCTTGAAGATGTGAAACAAAAAAACAAAATCAACATTCCCAGCAATTGCAGTTTTGTCTTATCACGGGTTTTGTTGTCAACATCACATGAAAAAATAAAACTTGATCGATGGACGTATAAACATCGTAACGATATCAATGCTTTATTAGAGTTCCTAAAAGAAGAAATGTATGACATTTTCATGATTTCAAATGAGATTTCAAAGATGGTATACCAAGCTTTAGAGTTAAAGCTTAATGATTTCAATCTAATCTTTCTAATCCTAAATATTTATTTCTATAACGACAACATTAAACACAAAGATACGGCAGCCGTGATTGTATCACATGGATACTCGACGGCAAGCAGTATTGCGGATGCTGCCAATCAGTTGTTAGAGGAACATATCTTTGATGCCTTTGATATGCCACTGGATAGTAGCAGTGAAGAAATCATTATGAAGGTGAATGACTATATCGCCTTAAATCCGTATTATAAGAATTTGATTTTACTGGTCGATATGGGATCGTTGGAATTAATTGGGGATCGCATTCTTAAAGATTTAAATGTTGGTGTCATTAATAACAGTTCAACGGCAATTGCCTTGCATATTGGTTCAATGGTTCGTCAAGAATATCCACTGGAAGAAATCTTAGCGAAAGCTTCGAAACAAGCCGTAACCAAGTATAAAATCTTGAATCGTGCAGAGAAAACAAAAGCCATGGTCTTTGTAAGTGATGCAGGGGTATCCGTTGCAGATCGGATGGTCAACCTCTTTAAACAGTCCTTGCCTAAATCCATTGATCTTCGTTTTATTCGGTATGACTTTAAAGAATTATTAACAAATGGTTTAAAGGATCCTTTATTTGATAAGTTTGAAGTGATGTTGATGGTGAAACCACACTCATTACCACTGGATTCGATTCGCAGTGTAAGTTTGGAGGATATTGTCAGTTTTAAAGATATTTCCATTGTGGATAAGGCCTTGGAAGATTATCTGGATGCAGATGAGATTGAGGTGTTTAACCGGAATCTGCTTAAAAACTTTTCACTTCAAAATGTGATGCAGAATCTAACCATTTTAAATGCAAACAAACTTTTGAACTTTGTCAGTGATTCCACATCTCATTTAGAACGCAAGATGCAAAAGACATTCCAAAGTAAGACGATTGTCGGTATTTATATTCATGTCTGCTTTTTGATCGAACGTCTGGTAACTAAAACAGCTATTGACGACTATAAGGACGTGAAACGCTTTGAACATGACCACCAAGCCTTTATTCGTGATGTGAATGATAGTTTTGGCCCTATGCTCGAACATTATAATGTCATGTTGCCGGTATCAGAGATTGCACTCCTTTATGACTATATTGAAAATGATAAAAATCGAGAGCATGGAGAGGATGATTCATTTTGAAACTATCAGCAATGAACAGTCACTATCGATATTATAGTTTGAATACATTTTTTAAAACCATTTCAAGTCTGGGCTTTGATGCATGTGAGATATGGACCAGTCCACATCACTTCTTTGTGGATTACCAACAGTATGATGATCCTTTTGCACTTAAAACCCATGCAGAGCATTTTGGGTTAGAGATTATCGCAATCTGTCCAGAACAGACAAATCCAAAGCCCCATAACATGGCGACAGGATCTCTTGAACAACAAAATCGTGTGTATGCTTACTTCCGTAATATGATTGATATTGCGCATACAGTCGGTGCGAAACTGGTGGTAGTAACAAGTGGTTGGGCATTTTATGACGAACCCCTAGAAGCAGCCTATCAACGCAGTGTCGCAATGATGCGAAGATTGTGTATATATGCGCAAGAGAAAGGAATTCTTCTTGCCATTGAGGCATTACAGCCTTATGAATCACGCTTGGTGAATACCGTTCAAGATTTGAAAGCATATCAAGATGCTGTGGCGTGTGAAAACTTAAAAATTTGTCTGGACCTTGGGGCAATGACCCAGGCTGAAGAAACAATTGATGATTACTTTAATGTTTTTAAAGAAGATATTGTTCATGTGCATTTTGTGGATTCAGGACATTGTGCATGGGGGGATGGACAACGAAACATGCAGGAAGATCTTACAAAATTTAATCAATATAAGTATCAAGGTTATTACTCGCTGGAAACAGCCAAACAATGTTATGAAACAAAACCAGGTGATGCGGATTTACAAAGTTTAACGAAATATAAAGAACAGGGAGGGATCTAAATGAAACACTATATTATCGCAAGTCATAAACACCTGGCAGAAGGATTCTACAGTGCCGTCAAAGCCATTGTCGGAGATGTGGATTCCGTTCATATTATTTCCGCCTACGTTGATCATCATGATCTCACACAAGAAATTATGATGTGCTTCGAGGGAATCCCTCTTGAAGATGATTTAGTGGTCATGACGGATATTTATGGCGGAAGTGTCAATACAGAGTTTATGAAGTTATTGGGCAGCCGTGATTTCCATCTCATTGCCGGCGTTAACCTAGCGCTTATTATTTCAATCATGGTTGAAATTCAAGGCCCCATAACGCGTGAAGAACTTATAGAAAAGATCGAAGAGTGTCGTATGTCATTACGATATTGTAATGACGATCTTGTTGGAATGGACGTCGAAGAAGAATTTTAGGAGGAACTTATGATTGTATTATGTCGTGTTGACCATCGTCTCTTACATGGACAAGTTGCATTCTCTTGGACCAATGCCCTTGGTGCAGACTGTATCTTGATTGCAGATGATGATGTCGTTTCCGATGATATTTGGAAGACCACATTGAAACTGGCAAAACCAGCCAATGTTAAGTTAGTCATAAAGAATGTTGAAGATGCAATAAACGCATTAAACAGTGGCGTTACAGATAAGTATCAGCTGTTAATTGTCGTACGGACCATTGACGTTGCGTATAAGCTTGCGCAAGCATGTCCACAGATTCAATCCATTAACCTTGGTGGAACGAAAAAAGAAGGTGATGATGAACAAATCAGTAAAGCCATCTTTGTCAGTGAAACCGATAAGAAATTGTTGAAGGAATTAATGGATGCTGGAAAAGAAGTAGAAATACGGATGTTATCCAGCGACTCAAAGCAGGTAGTAAAACTATAAAAGGAGGAAGAATTCATGTTACAAGCAATATTGATTGGTTTAGTAGCGGCATTGGGTGTCTTCGGGGATCAACTAGGATCACTGTATATTAATCGCCCAATTATTCTTGGACCCATTGTTGGACTTATCTTAGGAGATGTTCAACAAGGTGTTATTATTGGTGCTACTTTAGAATTATTCTTTATGGGGGCCGTGTCAATTGGTGCCTATATTCCACCGGATGTAATTGTTGGTGGGACATTGGCTACAGCGTTTGCAATCTCGATGGGATCTGGAACCGAAGCAGCGATTGCGCTTGCTATGCCACTTGCATTAATCTCACTTGCAATTGGAAATATCTTTAACGTTGTCAATTCCTTTATCCTACGCATTGCTGATAAATCGGCAGAGGCAGGTAGTGTTGGTGGTATTAAAACAGCACACTGGAGTATTGGGATGATTACAGTGGTCCGTCGTTTCTTGTTAGTTTGCCTAGGATTTTACTTCGGTGCTGAAGCAATGTCTAATGTTATTGCAGCAATACCAGAACAAATTATTGCCGGTATGGATGCAGCTGCGGGACTTCTTCCTGCGCTTGGATTTGCGATGTTAATGCGTATGATTTTAAACAAGAAACTTGTACCATTTTATTTCTTAGGATTTGTTTTATCTGCTTATCTCAATGTACCGGTATTAGGGATTGCGATTATCGGTGTCATTATTGTAATTGAAAAATTTGACTTCTTAGGGGGCTTTAGACAAGCACCGGCAGGATTAAATGTGGAGGACGATGATGATGACTTCTAACAACAGTGTAATTACCAAACAAGACATTACCAAGATGGCCTTCAATGCTGGAAGTTTAGGCATGGAGTTTTCTTGGAACTATGAACGTCAGATGCATCTTGCATTTGGCATGATGATGGATCCAACCCTTAAAAAAATTTATAAGGATGATCAAGAAGGGTATGCGGAAGCGTTACAACGTCATATTGAATTCTTTAATATTACACCCCAATTAGCACCATTTGTTGGTGGTATTGTGTGCTCGATGGAAGAGAAACATAAAGATGGAGAGGTCGATGCAACGGCGATTAGTGCGATTAAAACGGCGTTAATGGGACCCTTATCTGGAATTGGAGACTCGATCTTTGTAGGGTGTATTCGAGTTATTGCATTAGGTGTTGGTTTATCACTTGCGATGAGTGGGAATATCCTTGGACCCATCGCTTACTTTTTAATCTATAACATTCCTGCTTTCTTAGCACGTTATTTTGGAGCACATCTCGGTTACAATATTGGTTTTAATTATCTTGAGAAAATGCAACAGAGTGGTGTGATGGATAAAGTTCTTGCGGCAGCAGGTATCTTAGGGATCATGGTTATTGGTGGTATGTCGAAAGAAATGGTTTATACAGGATTGGCCTTGCAAATTGGTACCGGAGAAACGGCACAACCCTTCCAAGAAATATTGGATGGTATTATGCCAGGACTTGTCGGTCTAGGAACAACATGGCTTTATTATTGGTTACTTAAGAAAAAAGTAAATCCCCTTATTCTTATTGTTGGGACGATGGTAGTAGGTATTGCTGGTGTTTATTTAGGAATCTTTGGATAGGAGAAACGTATGTTAAAATTTGATAAAGAAAAGCAATTAGCGAGTTTTAAAGGGGGATTAGCCCTTCGACCTGAAATTGAAAAGGTTGCCGATGCAATTCATGATAAAGGTTATAACGGTATTTATTTTGTAGGGATTGGAGGAACTTATGCTTCTGCACTCCAAGTTGCTCATCACGTAAAAGAGATGAGTACACTGCCAATTTATGTGGAACATGCAGCGGAATACTTAGTAACCGGGAATAAGAACATTACAAAAGATTCAATTATCGTTTATTCTTCTGTAACTGGGACAACACAAGAGGTTGTGGCCGCGGTTAAGGTTTTAAAAGAAGTTGGGTGTACGATTGTCGCATTCGTCGATGAACCCAATTCAATCCTTGCGGAATTGGGTGATTACACCATCTCTTACGGTCTGAATGAACAACTTAAGTTCTTTATGTTTATGGATCGTTTAATGCAACGTAAGGGTGATTTTGATGATTATGAAGCAATGTATCAAGAATTTGATCAATACTTACCTGAAGCACTTGTTGATGTGGAAATCAAAGCCGATGCATTTGGGGAAGCTTATGCGAAACGTCATCACGATGATGCCATGCATTACTTTGTGGGTGCAGGGAATCAATGGGGTGCAACGTACTCCTATGCGATGTGTTATTGGGAAGAACAACATTGGCTTCCTACAAAATCAATTACAGCACCTGAATTCTTCCATGGTATGTTTGAGATTGTAGAACGCGACACCCCTGTAACGATCTTCGTAGGAGAAGATACATCTCGTCCATTATCAACACGTGTTGTCGATTTTATTCCGCGTATATGCGCAAACTATGAAGTCATTGATAGTAAAGATTATGAACTGAAAGGGATCAGTGAAAAATATCGCGGTCACATTTGTCATCTTGTAATGATGGCGGTTAACCGTCGTATTGATGCTCATATTGAGAAAATAAACTGTCATCCTACAGAAATTCGTCGTTATTACCGACAATTGGATTATTAAGCGAAAACCCACTTTAAACAAGTGGGTTTTCTTTCTTAAATTTTCAGTTCAAACGCATTGTTATTCGCTTATACATATGTTAGACTTATCTTCCATGGAGGTTTAGCTCAGTTGGGAGAGCATCTGCCTTACAAGCAGAGGGTCAGCGGTTCGAGCCCGTTAACCTCCACCATTTTTATTCTGGATCACCCACGACGAGGGTGGTTTTTTTATGCTTTCTCATCTGTGGATTTTGAGTATGGGGAATGCGTCTAATTTCAGGGCAAATAAAAATAGAAGACAAGGAAATCCAAGAACAGTTTAACTCAAAATTAAATGCACCTTTGTAGGTTCATTTTTGACTTACGGCTCCTTTTATGACTATAATGAAACCGCTAAGCTTTTGTTTTTTAGAAAAACAAGAGTAAACTCGGTAATAAATAGCGCATCATTTTTTGGGGAAATGGATGCAAATAGAATTTGGATAAGTGGGTGGGGAATGTTTATTAAGAGAAGAAATGAATTTCGGTATTATGTTTTGCTTTTTTGTGTATCACTATTTTTATTTGGCTTTATGTTCTTAAATGAATTGGACATCTATCAAATCATCGTTTCGTATTTCCAAAATAGTAACGAAAGTTTATTTAATTCTGATGTCGGGATATTCTTCTCAGACAGCAGTGAGATCACATTTATCAAATATACTTCAATTGAACTCCATAATGCATTGAAGTATTCAAGTTTTGAAGCGAGCTTAACAAGGGCTCTGTCACTTTTCCAAATCGTGGTTCCTTTACTTGCTTCATTTGCGGGATTAATAATGTATCATAACCAAACCAGTTGTAATGTTTTAAAATCATACCGTGTAAAAAAATATCGTAACTTTATTCGCAATGAACAGTTAAGAATCGCGATAAGCGTGGCGGGTTCAATTTTTAGCGCATACGTTTTATATTACCTAATCATTCTATTTATAAGTGGAGGACGATTTGACGCATACACAATTCACACAGATTTATTTTTAGATGTACTTGGAAATAAGTTTTACTATCAACACCTCAAGTTTTATTATTTTTTACTGGGGATTGTAAAGTATTTACTCATTCCATTTGTTTTAGCTTATTTATCAACATCAATTGCGCTCTTCTCAACTAAAAAGAGTACGGTGGTGTTTGGGCTCTTAATTTATTATTTTGGTCTCTCGGTTCTTATGTTTCCTCTGGTTTCTGTGGGAACAATTGATAAGTTTCCAATTGCCATGTTGTTTGCGCCATCAACTATTTTTTCGATTAGTGATTACAATACAGCGCCCACAATACTGCTTTTTATCACAAACTCAATGCCCCTTATTTTAGGTTATGTATTATTTAACCATAAGACGCGAGGTAAGCATCTTGAGATTAGTTAGAAAAGCAGCATTTGCAGGCTATATCATGTATATTAGCTTTATATTTTTGATCGGTAATGCAGCTTCATTCCAAAATCTTTTCAATGATATATATTTTGTTATTGGTACGATTGCCTTGTACTTTTCGATCTATATAAAAGAAGATTGTGAGATGATGACGGTATATCGATATGGCTCAAAAATAAATTTTGCTTTAAAAACAATTGGGAACGCTGTGTATCATGCTTCAGTGCTTTATTTTAGTTTAGTTCTATTTTATCTGATCCTATCAATCTATTTTTATTCGGGTTTCGATTTTTATTATTTTCTGAAAATAATGGTGCTGGTGGTAGTGTTAGGGATATCGGAAGTGCTCGTAAAACTTTTACGTCTTGGCTCAAAGTTACCCATAACAAGTTTTGTGGAATTTCTGTTAATTCTTTCCTCTACAAGTTACTATATGCCAATATTGGATAATCCCATGAATCCGTTCTACATTTTTTATCATTTAGAAAGCTTAAATTGTGGGGTGATTATTTTAAACTATCTACCCTATGTATTCTTGTTGATGTTAGTTTTCTACTTAAAAATGGAGGATTTAGAATTATGACAGTATTGATTTATTTTATCACCTTGATACTTGGAATTATAATCTCTTCACTCCAAATGTTCCCAGGCCCGCATGGAGTCATAACATTGAGTGATCTTATGAATGTATTATATTTAAACTTTAATAGTTTTCCTTTGTACGGAATTGATCAAGCAAGCATTCAAAATGTCATTGTGTTTACGTTAATTACAATTACATTAATGAATACCGTTTTAAGGGAATTTAAAGACTTACAATCATTTTATGGTCTCTTACTTTATCGGAAGAATATAATCACTTCTTATACAGTTCTAGCGAAGTATCATGTTTTGAATGCAATTAAGATGATGGTCATGACGTTTTTATTTTTTGTTTTCATGACTTTAGTCTATAAAAGTACATTAACTACAATGCTTGTGACCATATTTTATCTCACCCGATTAACAACTTTAATGCTAGCGATTGGACTGTTATTTGAAGCAATCAGTATCCGGTTCAGTGAGAATTTGGTTACATCAATTTTTCCATATTTTATGATTATGATTATGATATCAATTGATTATTACAGTTCAATAAGTATTGTTTCTTTTGTTGGTGAATTAGAACTTGAATTGATGCGAATGATTTTAGCTTTCGTATTTGTTTTAATTGCCTTCGGAGGTTCCATACTTATTTTAAAAAGGAGTATTTATTATGATTCAATTTAATGGCGTTTCTAAAAAGTTTAAAGACCTACTTCTTTTTGAAGATGTCAATATTAATATAAGAGAAGGAAAAAAGACCGCCATCGTAGGTCCAAACGGTAGTGGTAAGAGTGTGTTATTGAAACTCATCGTCGGCTACTCTGCCCCAACATTAGGGAGTATTGTGATTGATGGGAAGAAATTGCAGCAGGATATCGATTTTGTACCCAATGGCGGTGTAAGTATTAATGCGCCAGAGTTTATTGGTTCATTAACAGGACTTGAAAACCTTCGTGAAATTGCACGCATTCGAAGATGTGTGAAAGAAGCGGATATTATCCTTCTCGCTAAAAAGGTTAATTTTGAAGCGGAGTTATCTAAGAAATATAAAACGTATTCCTTAGGAATGAAACAAAAAATGAGACTGATTCAAGCTTTAATGGAACGTCCTGATTACTTAATCCTTGATGAGCCCTTTGATGGACTGGATCGATTAAGTAAAAAAATTGTGATAGCAATGTTGGATGAATATGTTGAAGAAACAGGATGTACCCTTGTTTTTACCAATCATGGGGAAGAAGTTTTTGAAATTGCCGATGTTGTATATGAAATTGATGATAAAAAACTAAGACTCATCAAAGGGGAATCGGAATGTTAATGAAAAGACGGGTTCTCATTTTTTCGTTACTTATAACACTCATTCTTGTTGGATGTACACATCAAGAAGAACCGACATTGTCATTAAATGAAGAAGTGTTAAAGGAAATTAGAAATTCCGCATTTATTTTTAATGATAACTATAAAGATCCGGTAATTAAATCCTATTCCGATCGTTATACTCAATATTATTTATCGCTTGGCGATCACAATAACGCCACAATTTATCAAGTAGTAATGGATAGCGAGGAAGATGAAATTCTTGAAATTGTAAAATCTGAAGAAGTGCCATTGATTGAGAAGCCAGGTTTTGGATACTATTTTGAGGCTGAATACAATGATACAAGTTATGAATCAGATTTTATCTACCTCGATTTTGATCGTCATTTTTTAAGAGTGTGTATTTTAGAGTCAAATCCGAGTGATTATCCAGCCACCGACATCCACGCTTACGGTCAAAATTTTTATCTAGAACCAACCGCTTTAGATTTTTTAGATCAATAATGCATTGTTTTAATTGATTTGAATCCTGAAATTTTTCACAGAACCTGTTGTTAAGGTTCTGTTTTTTATAGATTTACAAACTTAATAATCTATGTTATTCTTTTATTACTTTGAATATCAAAGTATATGAGGTGACAATGAAACATTTAAAAAAATTAATAATCGTTGCGGGTATATTAGTGGTACTGCTTGGTTTTGCGGGTGGGTACTTCTTTAAACTTGCATTGATACCGGGGGAGAAAGATTTTATAGACGCGGATGTGAAAGCTATATGGAAGCCCGATCAAGAATGGTTAAAATCGGTGAATAAAACGTCTCAAGAACTTGTCAGTGATTCCGGTTTGAAACTTAAAGCGTGGTATGTTCCTGCGAAAGCAGAAACGAAAGATACAATATTAGTTGCACACGGTTATGGCAATAACAAAGACCGTGTGGGTCATTATATCCGACTGTTCCATGAGATGGGATTTAATGTGCTCGCACCGGATGCACGATCACATGGTGAAAGTGAGGGAAACCTTATTGGATTTGGTTGGCCAGAGCGATTTGATATTGAAGCTTGGGTCCAAAAAATCATAAATCAAAATGGTGAAGATTCTCGAATCGCATTATTTGGTCTTAGTATGGGAGCATCAACGGTAATGATGGCAAGTGGTCTTGATCTCCCAGACAATGTCATGGCGGTTATTGAAGATTGCGGTTATACCAGTGTTGCAGATCAACTGTCTTATAAACTCAAAGATATGTATAATCTACCCGCCTTTCCAATGATTCCAATTACAAGTATGATTACGCAAGTCAAAGCAGGCTTTAATTTCTATGAAGCATCTGCAGTCGAGTCTTTAAAACGAAGCACGTTGCCTACGTTATTTATTCATGGGGATGCAGATGACTTTGTACCTTATGAGATGTTGGATACCTTATACCAAGCACATCCTGGTCCCAAAGAAAAGATCGTAATAAAAGGTGCAAATCATGCAGAGAGTTATGAAAAAGATCCTGTATATTACAAAAAATCCATTGAGTCATTTCTGACTCGTTATTTAACTCAAACACCAAATAATTCTTAACCTTAAAGAATGAAATACGGTCTTTTTAAAATATCAATTCTATGGTATTATATCCATGCATTGATATGCGTCCGTGGCGCAAGGGATAGCGCGTTTGATTCCGGTTCAAAAGGTTGCAGGTTCGATTCCTGTCGGGCGTGCCAATTTATAATTAATTAAGAGTCTCAAGATATTATCTTGAGACTTTTTTCTTTCGTTGAAATCATTAGGTTCTTCAGCTTTAGGGGGATTAATCTACACATAACTATAATATGAATAGGTGTGCGTTTATGGTACATTTAAGGAAAGGGGGGGCCTTCTTATCAAAAAAATAAATATGGTTTTTACGATATTGTTAGCAATCTTAATTACTACAAGCAGCTTTCAAGTATTCAATTTTGAGTACCAGGTAGAATTTGGGATTTTAGGTGCGGACCAAATTCATGGAGAGCATTTAAAACCTTACTATATTAATATTACTCCGAGTGAAGTGAATCGTTCGATTGATGATTTGATCGAAGACGTTAGAACTTTTAGTGAAAGATACAAATATAATGTTGCGATTACAACTTCAGAGGATGACTATTCCAATCAAGAAAATGGCTACTTTTATTTTATAAGTGGTAATGAATCGGAACTCTTAAGCCACATTACTGTGAAAGAGGGGAGATTAAAGGAAAGTTTTTTTATTAATGATGATTGGGTTATATCTAATAATCAACTCAAAAAGCCGAGTTATTTAATTGATTATCTTGATCATCGTTTCTATGATTTTGATTCAACTTATAAAGATTCCATTTCAATCTATCCCTTGTCCAAAATAGAAGAATACTATCCATCAAGTGGTATTCAAACTTTAGTTACAATTTTTGTTGACGAATATTCAACACAGATACAAGAGATAATTTTTGATTATTTTCAAGTTTATAATTATATGAATGGACCTTCCGGATTTTTTGTATCTGAGTTAGGACAAATGAATAATATAAGTGTGGATAGAGAATTACAGCCGGCAACGGTTGTTGCTGTTATCGGTGTTCTTATGTTAATGGTACTTACAGTACTTAAAAATGGTAAGGAAATCGGGATACGTTATTTGCAAGGACAGTCAACAATACAAATTATAAAAAAATTATTTTTAAAAGACATTATAGTTCTATCAATTCTATTCGCTCTTACGATTTTTTGTACAGCTTTTGTCATCTCGGATTCTTATGGAACGTTACTATTTAAGTTTTTAGTAAAACTGATTCCATTTGTTCTTATTTATGTTTTTAGTATCTTAGGATGTTTGTTCATTACATATTTTTGGGTTGTTAAACGAACGTCTAATGAAATTTTAAAATCGAGTATGTCAATTGTACCGATCTATGTACTAACACTTATTTTGAAAGGTCTCTCCATAGTTATTCTTCTTATTCCTATTTTTACTCGAATTCAAAGCATTGAATACAAACAGGGGCATATAAATTCATTGACAGAAAATCCAATGGTTTTAAATTCTAAACGAATTGCTTATGCATCAAAATCTCCTGTGGATAAAGATTATAAGGACTATGAGAAAGCTTTGTTTGAGCTTGTAAGTCAAAATGATATTGCATACGCAAACCATGATGCATATGATTTCTACCTCACCGTGCTAAAACATGATCAGTACAAGAATATTGAATTATCAATGGATGAATATGTACCACCATCTGTTCACATTAATAATGCTTATTTAGATTATGTCAGTATCACTGACGAAACAAATCGAATGTTAAATCCTAAAATGTTATCAAAAGATAAAAATTATATCTTGGTTTCTAAGGAACGAGCTAATACGTATTATACTTACTTAGAGCCATATATGAGTAACTATGAAATTCTTTATATTCAACCAAATTCAACTTATGTATCCGCCAATAGAACGATAGCCATTCCAGCAGGGACCATAGATGATCCTATTTACTTTGTAGACAATGTTTACTCAAGAGGGATTGATAACTTTACTGTGAGCTTGTTATACAACGGAGAAACCAATAGCCTTACAAATATCTTGGAACGTATGGATCAAGATTATGATGCGAGCTATAAAGTTGTGAAATCGCGAGATGTCTATGAATTAAGTATTTTTGAAATAAAAAATGATTATTTAGTTTGTTTACAATTGATTGGATTATATTTTTTAATACATCTAATAATAAACTATACTTCAATTAAAATCTATGTTGATGGCTATAGCAAAAAAATTGCCATTAGATATCTCAATGGGACGAATTATTACAATCGCTATGCAATGCTCATTAACGGTTCAGTCTTTTCAACAATTGCTGCCTTTACATATCTTCTCTACCAGGCTTCAGGAGACAAAGCAATTGCTGCGGTATTATTAGGAATATTTGTCGTGACATTAATCTTGGAATGGATCACCATTAAGGCGAGCATAAGAAAATATGAATCGACGGAAGTGTCTACAATTTTAAAAGGAGATGACTAAATGGAATCAATTATAAAGTTAGAAGGGATTTCTAAACAGTTTAACGATATACCAATCTTAACTGAAATTAATCTAGAAATGCCATCTCATGAAGTTATTGTAATCTCAGGCCCATCAGGAAGTGGTAAAAGTACATTATTAAATATTATTGGACTCCTGGATACGCCAGACGAAGGCACAGTGACCTTGTTTGGAAAAGCAAATCCTAAACCGTTTTCTAAAGAAGCAACGGCATTATTACGCACAAAAATCGGTTATCTTTTTCAAAATTTTGCGCTCGTCGAGAACAAATCCGTCGAGTATAATTTAATGTTAGCTTTAGAGAACGTTAAGCTAAAGAACAAAAAAGAAAAGGTGAGTGAGGTCCTAAAAAAAGTAGGTCTCGATGGATTTAAAGATAAAATTGTTTATCAATGTTCCGGGGGAGAACAACAGCGTATCGCACTTGCACGAATCCTTTTAAAACCTTGTGAACTTGTCTTGTGTGACGAGCCGACAGGGAGTTTAGATGAGCGAAACAGAGATAAAATCATAGAATTATTGATGATGTTGAAGGATGAAGGGAAGACAGTGGTGATTGTTACTCATGATTCCTATCTTATGACACTGGCAGATACACACTTAGTCTTAGAAAGTAATGATGGTGAACCAGGTTTTTCAATCAATAAAAAATCTGGGACGTTATCATTTTGAAGTGGCATGGAATCTTATAAGACCTTCAATTTAAAGTGATTAATAATAGTGTTCGTGAAAAAATCTCGAGATTTGAACTTGAGATTTTTTTGTGGATATAAATCAAGAGTGAATCGGGTGGATGAATACGCTGTTTTTGACTTCGTGTTAAAAATGTTTAGATAGCGTTTACATTTTATGTGTGAATGCTATTATAGAGTTAGAAAGAACGTACCAAGGGGGGAACTATGTTCAAAATAAAAAAGCTTTTATGCGTGGGATTATTGCTTCCGTTATCTGGTTGTGGGACAACATTAGGTTCAGATTCAATTCAGATTCAGCCATTTGATTTATCAACGCCTTTAATCGAATCATCCATTGCTAAAACGGATCACGATGTGTATTTTGTCGAGAATGCATCGCTTTATTACTATAATATCAACCGACAAAAAGTAGCACGATTAACCGGGATGTCCTTTGCGGATGACCAAGAAGTTGAAAATGATCGGATATCCTATACACGCTACTTTGAGAGTTTTGTGCAAGATAGCGACTTAATTTATTATGGGGATTATCTTTATGGACTTTTCGCGCGAATGAGTGCCGATGGTGGAAGTGCTTATTCGCTTGGACGCTTGAATCGCAAAGGGGAAGCTTATGAAGAAGTTCTCCGCTTTGAAACCTTACCGCTTCGTTTTCGAATTGATTCAGGCTTCATCTATGTTCTTTTTGAAGATGAAGTAACCGGGGAATCCATTATTGAAGTTTATGACCATCATTTTAAACTAATTGAACGTAATCTGTATCCTGAATCCATACAGACATATCAATTCTTCATTGATAAAGGGCAATTGAGAATTCCAGAAGAACCGTTGACCGTTTATGAAGATGAGACCATGCGACTTTACTATGAGATCCATCGGACAACGGATGATTCAAACACTTCTTTAGAAAATGCTCGCGTGACGGCAGTTTTTTCAAAGGGTGATTACGAAATTAGACTTGATAATAAAATTATTATGTATGCAAATAAAGATTATTTCTATACTTCAAGTCTTGATGGCATACAAGCATATGAACAGTATGATCATAATGGAACGTTGATCAGTAGCGTAGTACCCGCTGAGACAATCACATCTCGCGGACCGGAGAGTGCGATGTTTACGCGTAGTGATTTTTCACTGATGTTACGCGTCGTGGATGATCGTTATGTTTTCGGGAAATCACAGGAAGCTCACTTTATATGCGATTTGGCGATGAAGGAGTGTGATTATCTTGTTAAATAGGTTGGAAGTAAGGAATTTAAATAAGGCTTATGGCGCTACGAAAGCTGTGAATAATCTTAGCTTTGATATGGAGAACGGGATTTATGGGCTTGTTGGGCATAATGGTGCAGGGAAGAGTACTTTAATTAAAATACTTGCAACCTTGATGAAAGCAGATTCGGGAACAGTATCTTTTAATGGAGAATTGATAAAAGATTACACCGTATTTCGAAGTCTTTTGGGTTATATGCCTCAAAATCAACCGTTACCTGCACAGATGACTGTCGAGCATTTTCTCTTCTATATCGCATCCCTAAAGGCGATTCCAAATGATTTAGCGAGATTGCGGATTGAAGATCTTTTGACGCGTTTTAATTTGGAAACAAAGAAACATCATAAATTAAGTTCTCTTTCCGGTGGGATGAAACAACGGGTCTTGCTTGCGCAAGCGATGTTGAATGATCCCGCAGTTTTAATCTTGGATGAACCAACCGCAGGTCTTGATCCTGTTGAACGGAGCAATCTAAGAAATGTAATCATGGAACTTTCTGGTGATAAAATTGTTTTGATTGCAACGCATATTATATCCGATATCGAATATATAGCCGATAAAATAATGCTTCTTCAAAAAGGAAATATCATTGAATTTGATACACCGGATAAACTTATTTTAAAGATGCGTGTCTTTGAATCCACGCTATCTTTTGAGGCGTATAAACGTTTCGCTCAAGAACATAAAATTATCAATAGCATTCGCATTGGGGATCAGGTAAGAATTCGCCACTTTAGTGATGACATTGAAGGGGTAAAGGTTAATCCAACAATCGAGGATCTTTACCTGTACGCACTATCATGATCCATCTTGAACTCAAAAATCTAAAAATGCGCATGAATTTTCGAATGCTCGTGGTGATTGTTTTAGCCTTTGTCTCTTTAAATATGGTTTATTTGAAATCTACAAGTGCGTATGATGCACTTTATAAGGAATATTCTAAGCATACCGACTTGTTCACAAATGATTCAGTAGATGATGCCACAATGTATTTTGAAGAACAGATTAAATACATATCAGGTTATCATGAAAACATTGATCAAGAGCTTCAAGAAATCAATGACAAACGTGAGACGGGCCTTTTTGAAGATCCCAAAGATGTTCATAAATTGAATAAGGAACATGATTTTTATGAGAAGCTCAAACTTGAACCCGTTGAATTTATAAACATCCAACGCCATGAACTAATTTTACGCAGTCCAACGCCTAAGATTGTGATGCTGCTCTTTGGTTTTTATTTACTCTCCTTACTTTTTGGAGAAGATCTTTTAGAAGGGACACTTGAGATTTATCAGCCAACACAAAGAGGTCTTTCAAAATTATTTCGTTCAAAAATGGTGGTACTAACGGGGTTACTCTTCGTTGTGATGGGCCTTCTAATATTATTTGATGGGTTTAGATTGGGGTTTTCAAAGGCATCCATTCACAGCATTCCCTATTTCAAACATGTTTGGCTTATGGGAAGTGTGTTTCACTATTCAATGTTTAGGTATATCTCAATTTTTGTAGTGACCCTAATGCTTTTACTGTTAACTTTAATTTTTATGACCCTTACGCGAAATACACTTCTTACAGTAATCGCAGGATTAAGTGTTTTCTTTGCGCAAGGCATGCAATATGCAATGATTCCGATTCATTCAAAATATGGCTTCCTTAAGTTTTATAATATTTACTATATGGTTGTCCAAGATAAAGGCGATTTCCCTTATAATTTACTTCTTTTTAGTGTAGTTCTGACTGGAATTTTGGGCATTGTTTCATATGGGTGCTACGTAAAGCGTGGACCAATTCGTAAGCATAAGGGGGCGGGGATTCCGATTCGAAGTACACATCGAATTGTACATAGCATGTATCAACTTTGGATAAGTTCTTATGGGTTAATAATTCTTGTTTTTGTACTAATTTTTGGTATCTATAATATTAAAACCTTTTCGATCAGTACGACGTCAAATGAACAGTCTTATCAACTTTATAAACAAAATTATCTTGGCCCCATTGATGATTCAAGTATCATAAGACATAACCAAGCACTTGCGATAATTCAAGAAGCTGCAAGAGAAAAAGAAAAGATTCAAATAATGATTGACCAGGAACCTGAGCGCGCTCATGATCTCTACGTAGAGCATGATGCGGTATTTAAACGTGCCCATGAAATTTCAAATGCACTCCGATTTGATGAAGAACTGAAGCAGGCACAAATGTTGGGTGTTGATACCATGATTGATAATCGTGGTGCCTCACTCATCGTTATGAAGAACCAAGTCTTCTATCGTCTTATCTTTATGGGTGTATTATTGGTCCCAATGTTTTTCTTAGGCTATCAGCAATACCACCTTATCTATGATCGCCGTAATGAAGGGTTTATTCATGTAAGTAAAACGGGAATGAAAAACTATCGAAAGACCCATAGATATTCACTCTTGATTTATTCAATGATGATGAGTTTCACAATGATTGCGATGCATATTCTAAAAATTACCAAAGTCTTAAATGTAGATTTTTCAAATACAATGAAAGACCTCCTCATTACATCGATTCCAGTCACGTTAAAAACAGGCGTTGTTTTAGTGTGGGTTATGTTGACGCTCATGAGTTATGGTATCGGACGCATTGGAAACCAAGTTTACTTAATGAAATCCAAATTCAGTTCCTATTTAGATAAGTAGGGCTCAAATTAAATCGCTTCACAGAAAAGTCTTGATATATCAGGACTTTTTATTATGGTATCCAATTCACGGAACTTCAAGATAGAGTCGATTCTTGCTAAATTTTTTGGAATGAGATAAAAAGCGAATCAAAAGACTAAGATTCCGTTAAAGCGCTCCTATACTTAAAAAACGAACGTAAAGGCAAATCACTCCATATTTTTTTTCATGACATGAATGGGCTTTTTTATACAATCTTGCTCATGAGATATTCTGGAATTATGTAGAATATTTAAGAATGTGAAGAAGAGGAGTATTTATGAAGAAAATATTTTTAGGTTTTATAACTTTAATACTAACAATCGGAATGTTTAGTCAAGCACGACCACTATCAATTCAAGCCGCTGGTCATGACAGTCTAAATATTATCAAAGACGTAAATTTAGAACGTAAAGTTGGAACAAATCCAGTCGAGGTAATCGGTAATGATACAATTGTTTCAGCTTATGACATGATTATTGTGAATTATGAATTTAAACTTGATGATTCCATTAATTATCAAAATAAAACAACGGAGTTTACGTTACCTTCTATTTTTGACGCAAATAAAACCGTAACAAATTTAGATATAATCCAAAATGGAGAACTTATTGCTCAACTGGTTCGTACGCCTGGAACCCTCGATATGAAGTTAACGTTTACAGATAATAGTTTTCTTGTAAATAATTCAAATATCACTGGGACGATTCGAATCTTCACGCAATTTGACGAAGCTCAAATCACAACACAACAAAAATATCCGATTGAATTTAATGGTCTATCCACAATCGATGTTGAGGTGATGCCTCCGGGAGAAGGTGTGAAGCCAGAACATGCTTATGTATGGAAAGGTGGAACATTACAACCTGATAATCAAACGATTTTGTGGGAAATTTATATTTCAGCCTTTACAGATCTTACCGATGTTGTTATGAATGATACACATACGGAAGGCCAAGAAATTGTTCCTGAATCATTTGTCGTTGATAAAACAACACACTTTGATGCTTCAGGAAATGCTCATTATAGTGGTGCTCCTGAGTTGGTACCAGTGTTTAATGGTTTTGATGGGTTTACGTTGAATGTAGGAACTCTATATTATGATGGAACCAGTGCAGAAGGAAATCCAATTTCAACTGTAGAACATAATGATAAACATGATTTAATCCGTGTACGCTATCTTACAAGAATTACCGAAAAGAAAGATACGTATTTTAATAACGTTTCGATTACCGCTTCACAATTGGGTTCAGAAATTCGCGATATGGAATCTTTTGTAACCGGTGGAAGTGGCATCATTGTTGGGGAATCACGTGCCGTCATCTTGCGTAAAATCGATGCAGACACCCAACAAGGGATTGCTGGCGCTTTGTTTAAGCTCGAAAAGCTTAATCAAGCAACCAATACTTGGAATACATACAAGGATAATCTTGATGTTAATGATGTAAACGGTATTAAAATTGAAAATTTAACTTTTGGGACTTATCGATTTGTAGAAACGAAAGCACCGGATGGTTACATCTTAAACGATACACCGCAACCATCTTTCGTGATTGATGTCTCAACCGCTACAAGTGCTTTGGAAACCTATACTTATGAAAATACCAGAGCAAGTGGATCACTGAAAATTGTGAAAATTGCTTCGCATGATCAAACATATCTAAGTGGTGCTGTTTTTGAATTAAGAGATAAAAACAGTTCAGTAATTTATTCAATTACCGCTACAAATCAAAATGGTATCGCAACCCTTGATGGCATCGCCTTCGGGGATTATGAACTTTATGAAGTCAAAGCACCAACAGGGTACAAAGTGTTGGGGTATGTAAAAGATGTAACGATTAATGAATCCATGGCCTCACACGAAATTCATGTGGAAAATGATATTCTAAAAGGAAGTGTACAGCTTAAGAAAAGTGATACGCTTGGAAATCCATTGAGTGGTGCAATCTTTAAACTTCAAACACACGATGGTATTGAACTTCAAAATAATTTAGTCAGCGATGAATTTGGGTTAATCACAGTATCGGGTTTAATGCCTGGATCATACGAATTTATTGAAACAAATGCACCCGATGGATTTATCTTGGATACAAAATCTGTTCCATTTACAGTAACGCTTGGTGATACAACTTTACTTGAGGTTGAGAAAATAAACGTGAACATTGATGTGCCAGAAATACCAGAAGTACCAGAAGTACCAGAAATACCAGAAATACCAGAAATACCAGAAATACCAGAAGTACCAGAAGTACCGGAAGTACCGGAAGTACCGGAAGTTCCCACAACACCAGAAAACGTGTTACCTTCGACAGGTGTTTCAAATAACGGTCATTATTTCGCCGGATCATTAATTATGGTTGGCCTTGCGTTAATCATCGTTAAAAACAAAAAAGAATCCGTATAATTTTAAAGGTTAATCTATCTTCATGCTGGTAGGTTAACTTTTTTTATACGAAGACAAAAATATCAAGATGTTTATCCGAATACAATGCTTTAAATACGATATAATAGAAGATATTGAAATGAGGATGAGATATGCGATTGGATAAATTTTTAGCTCATAATGGATTTGGAACACGAAAAGATGTAAAGATTCTTGTGAAAAAGGGTATGGTTACGGTAAATCATGATGTGGTACGGGATGCAGGTATGGTTTTAAACCTTGAAAAGGATGAAGTCTTTGTTCAAGGGGAAAGCGTATCGTACCAGAAGGATATTTACTTTATGATGAACAAGCCGGCTGGATATATTTGTGAACATAATCCTGAAATGTATCCCTCTGTTTTAGAACTGATAGAATCGTATCATCGTGATTTGGTTTTTGTCGGTCGCTTGGATGCGGATACGGAAGGGTTACTCTTAATTACAAACGATGGCCAGTTTTCACATCGTGTTGCGCACAGTAAAAGTAATGTTCATAAACAATATTATGTTGAGTTGAATAAACCGTTTGACCTGCGCTTTTGTGAGGAATTAGAAAAAGGGATGATGTTAGGGGATGAACTCTTGAAACCTGCTCAAGTTGAGGTTGTGGGGGAACGCGCTATCCACTTAACAATCGGTGAAGGGAAATACCATCAAGTGAAACGCATGATGCATGCCTGCGATAATGAAGTTACGTATTTAAAACGCATTAAGATTGGTGCGTTGGAACTGGATTCATCCTTACAACCCGGTGAATATCGAGATTTATCGGAGGAAGAAATCAACTTATTCATCAAATAAGTGGTAATGCGATGAGTCTTTTGTGAGGTCCATATCTTTTTTGGCCGAAAGGTATTATTATGAAGATAGTTAGAGTTGGTTTACGCGAGAGGAGCATGAAGATGGAAACAACAAATCAATCAACCAAAGTTAAAAAATTTAAATATGTTGGATCGGTTGCGATTATTTTAATTGTGATCATCATTTCCTTTGTTTATCATTTTACAAAAGGATCCAAACCAGTAATTGTATTTAAAGATAATGCGCAATTAGAACAATACACTTACTTAAGTAATGCCGCACTACAAGATGCGATTGATCTCGAGAAGAGTAATTTTGGAACGTATCACGTTGAGTTTTTGAAAGATGGTAAGATTGTGGATCCAGAGACCATCCGACAAGAACAAATCCAGTTGTATACAACAATGCATAACATTCCCTATCCATTTCCAGAAGGGTTTGATGATAAGGGAATTATGGACTTGCTAGATAACGGGGATGAAATTCCTGTTGTCGGTGATTTAGAAATGCGCTTTATCGCATCGTTTTCAAACGGTGAAGAAGCAACCTTTGAGAAAATCTTTAAAGCCGTTGATACAATTCCACCCAAAATAACGTATCGCGTGGATGATAAAGAAGTTGAAAGTGGTGCACGCATTGTGGTCCAAACGGGGAATGATGAAGGGGAATTGCGTGTTACGGATACGCGATTTGATCACGATATTGAGATTCAATTCAATGCCTCAAAATCACCGGTGAAAGAGGCGACACAGCTTAAAATTGAAGCTTCTGATGGAGTCAATGAAACGCAGTATCAAGTCTATCTCTATTATGTAGATCTGGAAAATGTTTCCGAAGAGATGTATCAAATCTTAAAAAATGCCGGAGTTATAAATTTAGATCGTATCCAAGTCAAAGAGTCGTAAGACTCTTTTTTTATGGTTCTCATTAATGTCTAACACGATGTTAGATATTTGTTGACTGAAAAGACCGCTTGTGTTAATGTTTATCTAACATAACATTAGATGAAGATATAACTAAGTGCAGGAGGATGGTTTATGATCAAGAAATTAAAACGCGCATGGCGCGAAAGCAATCGTTTCAATCGATATGTGGTACTCCTTTGTAGTTTCGTATTAATTGGTGCCATGGAATTAATGGCATCGCAATATTTTGGAGCACTAACCCAATCGATATTACTGCGTGATTTTACCCAAACTCAAACCAGTTTAATAGGGTTTGGTTGTCTTACCCTCCTTGCGGTATTGATGACCTATCAGACCCAAAAATATCAAACTCAAGTGATTGAAACAATGCGCAGTCAATTTAAAACAAAAACAGTTGATTGCATTTTGGAAAGTGATTATCGTGTCAGTTCACAACTGGAACAAGGTGATCTCATTGGACGGCTTGAAAATGATGTTTCCAGTATTGTTTCCGCAACAAATTTAAGTGTCACCTTATCCAAAGCGGTTGTCCTTTTAATAATCTTATCCTTTGGGATTCTTCATATTGATGTGCGTTTATTAATCTTGTATTTTATTCCCCTTCCATTGGCTTTTATCATTCAACGTTATGCTTCACAAAAATCCAGTGATTTCATCCTTCCATGGAAAACGGCTATGGGTAAAACCAATGCCCTAACGCAAGATGTGATGAATAACCGAACGACCATAAGAACCTTTGGTTTGTATGATACGGTTGCTTCATGGGTCGAAAAAGCACTGGTGGATTCACGGGATAAGGGAATCTACGGAATCCGTTCCCTCTACTTACTGCAATTTCCATTTTCAGTCTTTGCCATGCTTCCCAATTTCCTCATTGGTATTGGTGGAACCTATCTTATCGCACACGGTGAGCTAGAATTGGGTCAACTTGTCAGTGCCTTTCTTTTAGTTCAACTGATTTCAAATGAATTTAATGTTATTGCGAATATGGTTCAAAACATTCCGCAATTATTGGTTTCAACCGAACGAATTTATCCAATTTGGGATGCTGCGAAAGAAACATTCGGGAATGCGGTGGGATCAGAGGATAGCGATCCTGTTATTGCTTTTAAAGATGTATTTTTTGGATATCCAAATACGGATACTCTCGTATTAAAGGGCTTCAATCTTGAGATTTATGATCAGGAACACGTTGGTGTTGTGGGAACCAGTGGTTCAGGGAAATCAACGCTGATGAAGCTCCTGTTAGGACTGTATACGCCTCAAGCCGGGGCGGTTTATTATAAAGGGATTTCGATTCAAGATTGGGATAAACAAGCCTTACGCAATGACTTGGCGGTTGTATTTCAAAATAGTGAATTGATGAATCAAAGCATTCGTCAAAATCTTCAGTATGGCAATCAGATGGTATCGGATAAGCAACTTCATGAGGTGCTGGATCACGTTCATCTCTCAGACTTTGTGGATCAAAACGGCTTGGACTTTATCGTTGGCGAAAAGGGAAACCGTTTGTCCGGGGGACAACGTCAACGCTTGTCGATTGCACGAGCACTGCTTAAAGAGAGTGATGTCTTGTTGTTTGATGAAGCAACTTCAGCTTTAGATGTGGAAACAGAACAGCTCATCCAGCATGTTATGGATACGACAGAACGTACGCAACTGATTATTGCGCATCGTCTTGCAACCTTACGCAATTGTGATCGCATTATTGTGATGGATCAAGGGGCGGTTGTTGCGAGTGGAACGCATCAAGAACTAATAGATCAAGATGGGATCTATGCAAGTTTAATCGCAATTCAAAATGGAGGTGATCATCATGACAAACGTATTTAAAACCATGCGACGAATATCCAAAATTGGTTCGTGGGCTTTTGTTGGCGCAATTCTAGGCGGTTGTGTTGCCAGTCTCGCAAATTTTGGTCTTAACTTTACGTTTGGAAAGATGACGCAGATTTCCATCGAACAAGCTACAGCTGGAACTTTTGATTTACAAATCCTCCTCACAATAACCGGTCTATTCCTCCTTATGTTTCCACTTCTTGTAATGGGACAAACGGGAAATCTCATGGGGGGATTAAACGCAGAGAAACGTCTCAAAGAACACATGATTCATCATATCTTACGTCAAAAAGAAGCAACAATTCGTGCTTCACATACCGGAGATATGATGACCTTATTAACCAGTGATGCGGATGTCATTAATAATTATTATTTCCAAGGATTCAATTACATGTTTATTCATCCTACTGTGGGTGGTCTTGCAGCTTTAATCACAACATTTTTTGTGGATGTACGATTTGGGATAATTGCGGTTGTGTTGGGAATTGTGAGTGTATGGGTGGCAACACGGTACGCAGACGCAATTCAAACTGATTACGTATCAGCACGAAACTTTCAAAACAAAGCAACCAATCACGTATCCGATATTATCGCAAATGAAACGATGGTGCGTTTGTATAATGCACAGAATACGGTGGTGGATGATTATCGTGATTTAAATCAAGCGCATGCAAAGGCCCTCATAAATGCGGAAGTTAAAAAGCATCGAGTAACTATGTGGAATGATGGATTTGGGGCTTTGGGTAAAATATTGTTTGTAGGAATTGGCTTTTACTTAGCACGGACCACTGATTTTGAATTTGCGAAGGTAATGTTGTTGTTACCATTACAGGCATCTATTGGATATATGTTTGGAAACTTTGGTGTTGCTTGGAACTATATTTTGGAAGTTCAAACATCTGCGGATCGCATCTTAACGATGTTGGACATGGAATGTGAAGAGGGTCGTATTGATAGACCAGACCTAAGTCTTGGGAAGCGTCATGATTTAATTACCTTTGATCAGGTTCAATTTGGATATCAACCAGATTATACCATTTTAAAGTCTGTTGATTTTACGATCAGTCCACAATCTAAGGTGGCGTTTGTCGGAGAATCGGGAAGTGGGAAGTCAACCATTTTTCAATTACTTCTTGGCTTTTATAAACCCGATCAGGGGCGGATTTTGTTGGATGGAAAGGATGTGCAAGATTATTCGCTGCAAAGTGTCCGAAATCAAATTTGTTATGTCCAACAAGAATCCCCCTTGTTCAACACCACCATCCGAGAAAACATTCGTCTAGGCAGTAAAGGCATTGTCAGTGATGCGATGATTGAGGCAGCCGCACACAAAGCCGCAATCCATGATTTTATTGTATCGCTTCCCCAAGGGTATGATACACATGTGGGCGAACAAGGTGGAATGCTTTCAGGGGGACAACGTCAACGCGTCGCGATTGCACGAGCACTAATAAGTGAAGCACCCATTCTCATTATGGATGAACCAACATCCGCATTGGACAGTGAGTCAGAGCAACTGATTCAAAAAGCCATCGCAAACATCCAAAACGAAAAAACAATTCTTATTGCGGCACATCGATTGAGCACCATTCGAGATGCTGATAAAATTATTGTATTAAATCAGGGTGTGATTGTGGAAATGGGAACCCATGATTCACTGTTAACAGAGCACGGTGTCTATGAACGCTTTGTGCAGTCCCAACATATTTAAAGGAGTTTACAATGAAATTTGAGAAAAAACTAAATTATGAATTCGAAGCTTATGTAATGTTTCGACGTTTTTTGACCCAAGAGGCCCCTTATGCAGAGGATGCTCATGCGATTCATGATCGCATTGATTCAATTTATAAAGGGTGTGAAGCATCGATGCTTCAAGTTCAAAAAGATTACCCCCATGCAACTGAAATTCTTGAATTACTTGGCAATGAAAAAGCCCAACTGTACTATATTCCCTTTAAATGTTTTCTTGAAATCCAAACACGTAATCAAAACGAGATTAAGGCTTTATTGGTTGAAACCATTGAAGATATTTTAAAAGCATTTTTTAGTGAAGGATCCACGCGTCATGAAGGGATTTTCCAGGTAATCAATCATGCATCGTTAAGTTATTCTGAAAAGTGGGCATTGGTAAGTATGGTCGAGTCCGTTGATGTGCTGTATCACGAGTTTAAAGGTATTGTGACAGACCTTTCAAAACCGCTGAAACAAATGTTATCGGTGTTTGATCAAGAAATTGAGGTCTTAAACCAAGAGTGGACCGCGCGTCTTGAGTCAAATACTTATATTGAATATCTTCGTGATACGTTTGGAATTGTTTGGGATGATCATGAGGGGATTATTTATCCAAGTGTGATGGCTAATAATTCATTTGTGGATGTAACGTATTTGGGAATTACGATGACAGAAGCATTTTTAAATCGAAATCAACTCAGCGATAAAAATGCATGTAAGATGATGAAAAGTATGGGTGATCCAAGTAAATTTGCGATTTTAAAAGCCTTGAATCATGGACAAAAATACGGAAAGGAACTCGCGACCCTGCTTGATTTAACACCCGCAACCATTTCCTATCACATCCAAGAATTATTAAATGATGGGCTGATTCAATGTGAACCCAGCAGCAATAAACGGGTTTATTATAATATTGCGAAAGACAGGGTTCGAGAATTGTTGGTGTTTGTGGAACACGAATTGGAACTTTAAACAAAAACACACTCTTAGAGTGTGTTTTTTTAAGGTAATAGAGTTTTTAATGATTCAATCATGGATAAAACTGCGGTTGTTCCCCCTTCGGTTAGGTACCAAACTTCAGGATCCACATAGATGATATGGCCGTTTTGGTAAGCACGCGTTGCTTTCACAAAGGCATTGTCCATCAAGACTTCCGCATTTCCTTCACCACCGGTTACCCGGGAGCGATCCATTACAAGGATAAAGTCAGGGCTAAGGTCTTGGATTTGTTCGAAGGAGAGGGTAGAACCATGGGTTGATACATCAAATTGTTTGGATACGGGCGTAAATCCGAAATCACGGTACACATGATCATAGCGGCTTTCAGGTCCGAAGGCTTTAATCTCATTACCATTGGCCATTAAGAAAAGTAAGGTGCCCGTTTGTTTTTGTGCTTCATTCTTGAATGCATCTACCTGACTTTCTAAATCAGTCATCAAGCCTTCAAGATCACGTCCTGGGTAGAGCTGATGAAGTATCTCAGTATTTGCCTTCATCGATGCGATTAAGCCATCGGGATGGCTGTCTCTTCCCATATAGATGGTAGGGGCAATTTTTGAGAGGGCTTCGTAATGTTTTGCGCTGCGACCGGATATAATAATCAGATCTGGTTGGGCTTCGCTCATGCGTTCATAATTGGGCTCAAAAAGGGTGCCAATATCGGTGAGGTTTGAATCCAACTTCGACTTCAGTGTTGTCGTTAAGGAGGCAGTAGGGACCCCGGAAATTGGTAAATCATAGGATTCCATCATATCAATGATTCCCATATCAAAGACAAATACGTTCTGTGGGTTTTCGTTAACCTCGGTTGTTCCTAATTTATGTGTAATGGAAAGGGGGGTATCTTTTGTTTTTTGAGGTGTACATCCCGTCACGAAGATGAGGGCAAAGCACACGATTAATGTTTTAAAGTTCATAGTTCCTCGTTTCTACACAACATTGTTTGATTGTGTTATGGGTGAAAATTGTAAAGTCTAAATCATAAAGCTGTTTTAGGATGGGTTGTGTTAGCGTCGAATCGACGGCGCCATGCGCAATGCATTCCCCATCTTTTAAACAAACAACCGCATCACAATACCGATATACCATATTTACATCGTGCATAATCATGACGATGGTTTTATTGCGATGGGTTACGAAATGGTTCATGCATTGCATGAATTCATGGGCATGTTTTAAGTCCAAATTATTTAACGGTTCATCCAAAAGAATTACTTCGGTATCTTGAGCTAAGACCATCGCGATATAGACACGCTGAAGTTGTCCTCCGGAAAGGGTTTGGATGGATTGGTCTTTAAAATCCCAGCATTCCATGTCTTGAAGGCATGTCCTCACAATTTGATGATCTTCCTCCGTTAGTTGACGTGGATTATGGGGGTAACGACCGTAGGATACAAGATCGTAGACACTTAAATTCAAGTTATGGTGATTGCGTTGTTTTAAAATCGAAACGTGTTTCGCAAAATCAATAGCTTTGAAGGTTTGGATATCGTTGTCGTGAAGATATGTTTTCCCTGATGAGGGATGGGATAATCGTCCAATCAGATTGAGTAAGGTTGATTTGCCCGATCCATTTTCGCCAAGAATGGCGGTCATAGTACCTTTTTGAATTGTGATTGCACAGTTCTCTAAGGCATCAAGGCTCCCATAGGTTTTAGTAAGACTTTCTGTTTTAATCATGTTTACGCTCCTTAATCATAAAAATAATCAGTGCCAATGAGCCAATCAAATTAATAAAAACGGTGATGGTTCCGGTGAAATTAAAAAGACGTTCAAAGATAAGTTGGGAACCGAGAAGCAGTATAAAGGCTAGAAGCGTTCCGGTGATGATAATCGGTTTTGTTCTAGCATTTGGACACAGTTCTTGGGCTAAATTGCTGGTCAGTAGACCAAGAAACGTTAGTGGTCCGACAAGACTTGTGACAAGGGAACTTGCGAGAATGACAAGAAATAAGACTTCCTTGTGGACCAAAGGGACATCCACACCTAAACTTTGTGCAGTATCATCCCCAAGGACTAAAACATCAAACTGGTGGCGTTTGTGGTTGTATATGCCGATGATGAGAAGCGTAAGCAACACGGAAATTCTTAAAAATTGTGGTTGGATGGCATTAAAGGATACAAAGTTTTGACTTTGAAGGATACTGAATTCCAGCGGATCCATCATCATTTGTAGGGTTGTGGAGAGTGCACCCATTAAGGTTGAAAAGACTGTCCCAATTAGAAGCATCAAATAGATGTCATTTCCACATCGATTTAAGATTTTTGGGTAGATCATGAGGCCGATGATTGACATGGTGAATAAGGCGATTAGTGGATTGAGCATCGGATTGTTTAGAATCATAAGACACCCGATTTGAATCAAAAGGTACAGGCGTTCAAAGCCCAATAAAGCCGGAGAGACAATGCGGTTATGGGTTAGCCTTTGAAATAACGTTGTGCTCAGATTAACTAAATACGAAGTGATGCATAGGGTGAGGATTTGAACGCATCGTCGCTGAAAGATATACGCGCTGTTTAAGGCACTCCCCAAATAATAAACAGCACAGATAAAGGCAATCCATCCTAAGATTTTTTTATAATTCATGGCGAATCATTCCTAGAAATCCCAAAGACCCAACAATTCCCAAAATAAATCCTACGGGAAGCTCGTAGGGGAAGATTACGATGCGTGCAATAAGATCACATCCTAAGACCAGGCATGACCCATAAAGCCCACACAGTAAAAATGAGTTGGATGATCCATAACGCATGGCAATCATATTGGGGACAATCAAGCCTATAAAAGGCAGTGTTCCCACCGTCACCACGACCGAAGCGGTAAGCAGTGATACGAGCACCAAAGCAAGGTTCATTACGGACTTAGGTTTTAAGCCAAGATTCCGCGCAAAATCATCGCCAAGGGATAGAATATCGAATGTACGGGCGGCAAATAATGCACACAATAACAGCGGAACGGCCGTAAAAAGCAACTCATAACGCCCTACAATCATTTGAGTAAACGATCCCGTCATCATCCCTCCTAAAGCTTGCATTAAATCAAACTTAAGGGCTAAAAAGGTGGTCATCGATTCAATCATGGTTCCGACCATAATCCCGAGAAGTGGAATAAAGACTACATTTTTTAAGGGAATTAGACGTAAGAGCCTCAAAAAAAGGGCGGTACCTAAAATCGCAAAGCCATAGGCAAGCAAAGTCTTATGCAGTAATGATGCCCCTGGAAAGACAATCAACGCGATGAGAATTCCCATCCGGGCTGCATCCATCGTTACAGCGGTTGAGGGAGATACAAATCGGTTACGCGTCACCTTTTGCATAATCATTCCCGAAATGGCTAACGAACTACCGGTAAGAATAATCGCACAAAGACGGGGAAGACGGCTTGTAAGCAGAATCGACCACGCATCACCACTCCCTGTAATCAAGGCGTTAAAAGACAATGGCAAGACGCCTACAAATAATGATCCAAAACTTAAAACAAACAAGATCATAACAGCCCATGTGGTGTGTCGATCTTTAAGCGTAAAACGAACAAACATATTCTTGATTCCTTTCTGTTACTGCCCTTTTAGTGTATGGAAGTGCTTAATAACACACAAGCAAAACATTAATTAAGTTTGGCTCTTTTTTCACAAATTCTCGATATTTAGCGCTTGTTCTGATTTAAAATGACGTTTTTCAGGTCTAATTGATATTGGTTTTCGTTATCTTGTGAAAAACTACGCTTCATCTACAAAAATCACGGTGATTGGGATTCTAAAATGAACGTTTTGTGAAGTGCGTTCATTTTATGACAGAAATTGAATTTTTAAGAACATGAAAACAGTCTTTACGTGCGGAAGTGATACGATGTGGTTACAAGAGGAGGAATCTTATGAAAAAAATCTATAAAAGTTTACTCGTGTTAATGCTTACATTCACAACACTTGTAATCACAAATAGACCAACAACGATTGATGCCTTAGGGAGTTTCCAAAAGGCCGTGATTTCAGGTGTTGAGTCGCAGTCTGATTACGGTGGGGTATTGATCTATCCCAATGCGGAAAACCGTCGCATGTATCGTGAAAACTACGTTCAACTTCGAAACTTTTTAAGTTCTGATAATCATATGGTGTGGACTACAATTTCACCCGATGATGGCATACAAGACTTTGAAACAGGAAGTTTAGAATTCTATCTCAGTAATAATTATCATGATGACGATCATACCATTCAAGAAATGCATGATAATGGATTCGATTTCAAATTCTACGTTACTACAGACTACGTAAATTTTGTGGAAGCAACAGATGAACTTGATTTTAATACGGAAACCCATGCCTACTCATACGCTAAACCCCTTGTAGGGTATAAACTCAGCGTGGATAAACTAATTCCGGGTGCTGTAACGGATAAAACCGTAGCGATTGCGCTTAATCACAATATCGAACTTAATTATAATAATATGACACAAGGTCAACTTGAGGGATATGAGCCCTTGGAGAGCTGGAATGACAGCCGAAGTGCAAATCAACCCGCAACACCAAACCATCAAAACATCTATGTAATCCAACCTGAAATCAGTGGTACGATCAAGCATCAAATCATTGATGATGGGGAGACACCAGTATGGAATGATGCAAACTTAAAAGAAGGTGTATCCATTACGCTTGTCGAAAACACCCCAGCCGGGGATGTGGATGTTGCGACAACCACAACCGATGCGAATGGTAAGTTTATCTTCTCAAATACTAAAGGAGCAGCTTACTCATTTACGGACAGTCATAATACACTTACAGTTCGCATAAATCATGATGGTTATAAATTGTGGGATGTGAACGGAGCTGCCGTTACCGAAGCATCGTCCAATGAAGTCTTGATAGGACGAATCACAGATATCAGTCGCTACCAACCCGACTTTAATACCGCAATTTCAAAAACAAATTGGAAATCACCTTTTGATACGCAACAAGCCGAAGGCGAAAATGCCTTAGGTCGCGAAGCCATCTTAACGGAAAATCCAATCATTGAAGGAACGCTTAATGTTTCTTATGTGGATACTGATGGTAATACATTAGAAGCAACGAAAACAACGAAAGAACCCGTTGGGACAGCTTATGATACTGAGAAACTTTCATTCCCAGGTTACACATTTAAGGTGAATCAAGGGGATTCAATTAAAGGAAACTACATTGATGGTGTCCTTAACGTCGTATATGTTTATGAAAAAGATGTGCCCATTGTGATTCCACAAAAGGGTACCGTTAATGCCCACTATGTGGATGAAAACGGTAACATCATTGCGGATCTCGAAACCACTACGGGTGATGTCGGAACATCATATAAAACAATTCAAAAAATAGTGGATGGCTATACCTTTAAAGAAGTAAAAGGTGATAATGTGGACGGCTTGTATATTAATGGAACTTTAAATGTGACGTACATTTATTCCCCCAAAAATACGCCAACTCCTGAGAAACCAGTGCCAACCCCAACGCCAGAGACGCCAACTCCAGAAAATCCAGCACCGGAAACACCGACGTTGCCTCAAACTGGAATCCAAGCGAATGATACAGGTGCAATGATCCTAATTGCAGGAGTACTTGTATGTGTAGGATCTTTATTGAATCAAAAAAATAGAAAAGGTCAGTCCTAGACTGAATAGGGAATCAAATATGAAAAAAATTATTACTGCTGCATTGATCGTTCTTGTTTTGGTATCAGGATGTTCCAAATCAAACAAACCAAATGATGAACAAAAAGCAAAACTCAATGAAGCTTCAGATCGTTTAATGAATGCAAATGCAATTGATATGGACTTAACACTTGAGATGAAACCAGAAAAGCGTGAACAGCTTAACGATGCGGTATCCGCAAATATGGAAATCCAATATGCGAAAGCAAAATTACCGCTTGATTTTGATTTGATTTTTAAAATTAACATACCTGATGAAGACGATACATCAATGAATTTCTATAAAAAAGGTACTGATGTTTATATGGACTTTATGGAACAAAAAATGAAGATTGATCTTAAACAAATTCCACAAGTGGGTATGTTCTTAGAATTACCATTTAATGATGTGCAATCCGAACCGGCAGATATTAACTTTGAAAAAGCAACCGTTGTATCGGAAAATAATCAACTTGTTTATACCTTCGACCTAAATGACTTCTTACAGTCTGATACATTTAAAAAAGCATTGGCTGAACAAGGGCAAGATGTGGACTTAGACTTCAAGCAAGGTCAAGCAATTGTGAAGGTAGGGGACGAAATTGAGACCATCGATTTAAGCTTCATGGTAACTGAAAAAAATTCGATGGAATCCTTGGAAATGTTGATTAATATTGAAGTTGTAGGATTAAACGATTCAGTAGAAATGTCGTTCCCAAACTTTGATACATTCATCGACATGACTCAGTTATACCAGTAAACATTAGTAAAATTTACGCAATAAAAAAAGCAAGAAAATAACATTTCTTGTTTTTTTATTACATTGCATTAATCTTGTAAACTGATAAAATAAACATAGAAGAAGCCAAGAATTGGCCTTGGGAGGTAGTATGAAAGTTTTAGTTACAGGTGGTGCTGGTTATATCGGGAGTCATACATGTGTTGAATTATTAAACCAAGGATTTGAAGTTGTTGTGGTTGATAATTTAAGTAACTCAAGTGTCGAAGCACTCAAACGTGTTGAAGCAATTACTGGAAAAACCGTTACGTTTTATGAAACCAATGTTTTGGATAAACCAAGCTTAAATGCAATCTTTGAAAAGGAATCCGTGGATGCCGTCATTCATTTCGCCGCCCTAAAAGCAGTTGGTGAAAGTGTATCCAAACCTTTAGAATATTATCAAAATAATATTACAGGAACACTTACACTTTGTGAGGTAATGCGTGATAATAATGTAAAGAATATTATCTTTAGTTCATCCGCAACGGTTTATGGAGCACCTAAAACGGTTCCAATTAATGAATCATTCCCACTTTCCACGACGAGTCCATATGGAAGTACAAAACTCATGGCAGAAGATATGTTGCGCGATTTAAATATTGCAGATCCTTCATGGAATGTTGTGATTTTACGTTACTTTAATCCAATTGGTGCCCATGAATCGGGAACGATTGGCGAAGATCCAAAAGGTATTCCAAATAACCTTGTACCTTACATTACTCAAGTAGCAGTTGGAAAATTAGATCATCTATCTGTATTTGGTGATGACTATGACACAGTTGATGGTAGTGGTGTTCGCGATTACATTCATGTGGTTGATATTGCTTTAGGCCATGTGGCAGCCCTTAAGAAAATGACCGAAACACCGGAATACCGCGTTTATAATCTTGGTACAGGTCAAGGATATTCGGTTCTTGAGATGGTTAAAGCATTTAGTGATGTTGTGGGACATGAAATTCCTTATGAAATTAAAGAACGTCGTCCGGGTGACATTGCGGAATGTTATGCTGATCCACAAAAGGCTCGTGAAGAGTTAGGTTGGGAAGCAAAACGTGATCTTCATAAAATGTGTGAAGATTCATGGAACTGGCAAAAATCAAATCCAAACGGATACGAACAATAATCTTAAAAAAAAGAGATCGCATGCGATCTCTTTTTTAACGTGCTGATTCAAGTTGAATGCGGGAGGTAATAATTTGTGGATAAATTTCATTCCCATCAACCATAAACTTAAATTGCTCCACTTGTTCATTCACATTCACAGCCATAAATCCATCAAGCTTTGGCTCATCATAATGATCGACAAGATTTTTGGTTGTGGCAGTAAAGATGACATGAGGTACTCTATCAATTACTTTATTGGAAACACTCATCTGTTCAAAGTTGCGTGCTTTCGAATAAATATAAAAATAAGCATTGTCCTGGGTGTCGCGTATGAAGTAAAACCCTTCGTTGACGGTAGTCAGTTCATTTTGAATGGTGGATAAACAAAGATCTGTATGACTTACCGTTCGGATTCCATCATGCATCGACTCAGCACTGTTTTTCGCATTACATCCAGTAAGTGCAGTAATTAAGATTAGAAAAACCATGAAACGCTTCATAAACACGCCCCCCTTTACAGTCATTGTATCACTAAGATATAACAGTTGCTTTAAGGATATTGCTATCCTTGTGTAATTACGGTGAGATTTATAATTTGTAGGTACTACCTTGTTGGCGTGCACCCAAAAAATAAAACGGACAATGTATAATGAAAAGTGTATAAGGAGGGCTTTTCGATATGCAATATGTTTACATGTTTTCTGAAGGAAGTGCAGCGATGCGTCCAACTCTCGGTGGTAAGGGCGCAAACCTCTGTGAAATGACGAATTTGGGGTTACCGGTACCCCAAGGATTTGTAATCAGTACGGATGCGTGTCTTCATTATTATGAAAAAGACCATGCAATCGCACAAAATATACTGGATGAAATTTTCGCAAACCTCAGTCAATTGGAAGCGTTGACGGGGAAAACGTTTGGGGGAACAGAGAAACCATTGCTTGTTTCCGTTCGAAGTGGTGCCCGTGTTTCCATGCCAGGGATGATGGATACCGTCTTAAACCTTGGTTTAAATGATGAAGTGGTTGAAGCATTGGCGAAAGATAATGAAAAGATGGCTTATGACTCGTATCGACGTCTGATTCAGATGTATGCGGATGTGGTTATGGGGATTGAGAAAGTGAAGATGGACCGAGAAGTCGCATTGGTGGTCCATAAATATGGTGTAGACAGTGATCATGATTTAAGTGTTATTGCTTTGAAGGAATTGATTCAGCGTCTTAAAGAAACTTATCGAATTGAAGTGGGTGAACCCTTCCCGGATTCTCCTCAAGTTCAATTGGTTCATGCTGTAGAGGCAGTCTTTAGAAGTTGGAATAATCCAAGAGCGAAGTATTATCGCAGAATGCATGATGTTCCCGATAATTGGGGAACCGCTGTAAACATTCAAGAAATGGTTTTTGGAAATCGTGGTGACGGGTGCGCTACAGGGGTAGCCTTTTCACGAAATCCTGCAACGGGAGAACATGAGCTTTATGGAGAGTTTTTATACAATGCTCAAGGTGAAGATGTTGTTGCGGGAACGCATACACCCTTACCCATTTCAACTTTAAAAGAAACAATGCCCGAGGCATATCATGAATTTGAACGCCTTGCAGAGAAACTTGAGAAACGTTATCATGATATGCAAGATATGGAGTTTACGATTGAGAAAGGAAAACTCTATATGTTGCAGACACGAAGTGGAAAGCGAACGGCTCAAGCAGCTGTGAAAATTGCTTATGATATGGTTCATGAAGGAACGATTACCAAACAAGAAGCCATCAACAATCTCGATGTATCCATTTTGGATGGATTACTCCATCCTCAATTTGATACCGAAAATCTTAAAACAATTGAACCGATTGCGAAAGGATTACCGGCTTCACCTGGAGCCTCAAGCGGGTTGATTGTCTTTGATACTCTTACGGCAGTCAAATACACTCAAAAAGGAAAACCTGTAATATTAGTTCGTTTAGAGACGTCTCCTGAGGATATTGAAGGGATGCATCTTGCTGAGGGTATCTTAACTAGTCGTGGTGGGATGACTTCACATGCCGCTGTGGTAGCGCGTGGTATGGGGAAATCCTGTATTGTAGGATGCAGTGATGTGATTGTGCATGATGATAATACGTGTGAGATTGATGGCAAGGTTTATAAACTTGGTGATGAAATTTCAATTGATGGAGGAACTGGTTGTGTTTACCATGGCCGACTTAAAACACAAGAAGCAACCATGTCACAGGAATTTGAAACCCTCCTTGAATGGGCTGATGAATTGAGTCCAATAGATGTATACACCAATGCGGATACGCCAAGTGATGCGCAAACCGCAATTGAGTTTGGTGCGAAAGGAATTGGCTTAATTCGTACTGAACATATGTTCTTTGAACGCGATCGTATTCGGGCGATGCGTGAGATGATCTTAAGTCGAACGCCTAAACAACGTGAGGCTGCATTAACGAAAATCTTACCCATTCAACGAAAGGATTTCGAAGCAATCTTTACGGTCATGGAAAATCGAAGTGTTACCGTGCGATACCTTGATCCACCCCTACATGAGTTCATGCCAACCACAACACAAGAAATTGAGGAATTAGCGGCATCGATGAACATGGGTGTTGCAGAGATTAAGACGGTTATGAGATCCTTGCATGAATATAATCCTATGATGGGACATCGTGGCTGCCGTCTTGCAATCACATATCCTGAAATTGCACTCATGCAAACACAAGCATTGATTGAAGCTGCAATCAATGTCAATCAAAAAGGTTACCATGTGAATCCAGAAATCATGATTCCTCTTGTCGGAGACGTTCAGGAATTCAACTATCTTGCAAGTCGTATTCGAAACCTTGCGGACGCCTTAATTGAGAAGGCGGGTGTAGAAGTTCATTATCGGATTGGTACGATGATTGAGCTTCCGCGTGCGTGTTTACTTGCGGATAAGATTGCGGAAGAAGCGGAATTCTTCTCATTTGGAACCAATGACTTAACCCAAATGACCTATGGTTTTTCCCGTGATGATGCAGGATCTTTCTTAAAAGATTATTATGAGCAAGGCATTTATCAACAGGATCCCTTCGCGTCATTAGATCAAGAGGGTGTTGGGCAATTAATTCAACTTGCGATAGCAAAAGCACGTGGCGTAAAGCCAAACTTAAAGATTGGAATCTGTGGCGAGCATGGTGGTGATCCACGTTCGGTTAAATTTTTCCGAGATGCAGGATTTAATTATGTATCCTGTTCACCGTATCGTGTTCCAATTGCACGCATTAGTGCAGCGCAAACTGTCTAATAGAAAACACCTCGTTTACACGAGGTGTTTTTTGTATTGTTTAGGCATCGGGTGTGGCACAAGCTTTGGTACCATCACTGATGTAAATATTAATGTGGTCGGTGGTGGATACAAATTGGTTATTCTTGGAAGCACGTACGACCGTTCCTTTTTCACCACATTCCGAAACGCGTGTCACATCATAGGTGATGTGTGCGCCTTTACCACTGAATTCATAGAAATATGCCGGTAAATCGCCTTCGGTAAGACCGACAAGCCCTTTAATATAAGGCTGACCCATGGAGTAGTAAACAATCACAATCGTGTCCGGATCATCGTTTAGGATGGTTCCGGGTTCTGTGTTTTGTTCAACAAAAGCGCCATACGGGTAATTCATTGTATAAATTTGTTTTTGAATCACTTGGGCTCCCATGGAATTAATCGTGTCGAAAGTATTGAGATCAGAAGAGGAATAATCCGGGACACGTACGGCTTTCCCTTTTGAAATTACGAAGGTAAGTTCGTCATTTTTCGCAACTTTCTCTGCTGCACTCACACTTTGTGAGATCACACCGCCCGCTTCGATTTTGTCATCAAATTGTTCTTCATACGTAAAGGTACTTACAAATTCTTTTTCTTTTGCCCAAAGTTCAACATCCATCTTTGTACGATTTTTAAAGTCTGGAACGATGATGTTTTTTTCGTATTGTTCGGGGCCATTTGAAATTTTAATGAGTGCTTTGTTTTTACGTTGGAAATGATCTTTTGTGACGTTTTTATCTTTGATTTCAAACGAAATAAAATTACCCTTTGCGACATCTTTGGAGAATACATTTTCGACTTGGATGTAACGCATTTTTTGTTCTTCAATCCATGCATTGATTTCAGCTCCACTGAGTTTCTCGAAATCAGGGAGTGTCACGACTTCTTCGAGATCGGGTCCCTTGCTTATGACGACACTTACCATGCTGCCTTTTCGGATTTTAGTTTTAGGTTCAAATTCTTGTGAAATGACAACATTTTCATCGTACTCTAAACTGAATTCGTCTTTGAAGTCAACTTCTACTTTATGTTTTTTTGCCCAGATTTCGACTTCTTGACGTTGCTTGTCCGTAAAATCAGGCATGAGTGTATGTGATTGTTTATTCCATATTAAACCAATAAGCAGGAGTGATAGAACGGCAGCGATTCCGATAAGGACCGTCCTTTTTTGTTTTTTTGCTTTATAAGAAGGATCCAGCTCCGTTTCTTCTTCACGAACATAGAAACGCTCTTCATCTTGATAGGTAGTTGTGGTTTCAAGGTCATCCATTTCCATTACGTTTTTCTCTGATTTTTCAGTTCCGATATGAACTTTATGACGGTCATAAACACCGGGTTTAAATTGATCAAGAAAATTACTCATGCAAGTCACCTCTACTAATTTCTTCCAACGATCCTTTTTTTAGATATAAAATTTTATCTGCTTGCTTTGCGATTTCTTGGGAGTGCGTCACAACAATAACGCATTTTTGGTGATCATGGGCAAGGTGTTGGAAGATATTAATAATTTCGGCTTCCATTTCTTCGTCCAAGTTTCCAGTAGGCTCATCCGCTAGAATTACATCCACATTGGTTGATAAGGCACGCGCGATGGCAACCCGCTGTTGTTCTCCTCCAGAAAGCATGGTGACAAGACGATCGGCCTTACTTCGGGTAATGCCAATAAAATCAAGCAGATTGTATGCAACTTCTTTTGTCTCTTCGGGAATTTGATTGGTGGTGATGTTCATGGCTACAAGTACATTTTCAACAGCCGTTAAATGAGGAATTAGATTATAACTTTGAAAGATAATCCCAATTTGATTGCGCCGATATTCCGCAAGCCCAATCTCAGAGATGTTTTTATCTTTATAATAAACAGCACCTTCACGCGGTGTATCCAGTGCACTCAGTAGGGATAAAAAGGTCGTTTTTCCAGACCCGGATTGGCCCAAAATGGCATAAAAGGTACCGGCTTCAAAACTGGTATTCACATCGCGCAAAATGAAGCGACGTTGATCGCCATCTTGGTAAAAATAATTAATGTTTTTGGTTTCTAATAGTTTCATGATCGCGCTCCTACATTAAGATTTTCTTTGGTTTCATGCGTGTAACATAAAACATTGGAAGGATGCTTGAAGCAACCGCAACACCTGCACCCAAGAGATAGACAGACAAGACATAAGAAGGGGACAGCTCGATGCGATAATCTCCATTTACTTCAATCATATTAATTGAAGGGAGATACGAACTTTCCGTATCAATAAATACGTCATCCATATAAGAATCCGAAATAAGAACATCAGAAACCTTATTCGCAAGCATTAAACCCGTTCCAAACGACAAGGTTAAACCCATAAGTGTAATCATGAGAACTTCCAAGGTTACTTGCCCCAATACGCCCCATTGGCGATCTCCTAACGCAAGATAAATACCCATCTCATGCTTACGATCTCTTAAAAAGAGAATCACCACAAGAGATAGCACGATGGTTGTGGTAATGGCTGCACCCTTTAAGGTATAGTCTGCCATTACATTCAACATTGCCATGGGTGCTGCAATCATTTCAAACGATTGTTGGGAGGTTCGAACCATGAGGCCATCTTCCAAAAGATCTTTTGCTTGTTGTGTAAAGGCGTTTAAATCTGCTTCCGATTCCATTACAAATACGGAATCTCTATAGTTATATTTTTCTTCATTATAGATTGAGTCATTACCGAGGATATCGATCCCTTGTGTTTCCGCAATCTTCGCTTCTTCAGCGCGGAGCGTTCGTAAACGATGATTAGGAATGTAGATTCGGTTATACATCGAGGCTAGACCCCAGTTTTCATTATCAGATTTTTGACTAAACGAGACCGGTTTAAACGATCCAACCACTTTAATTTTAAAGCTTATGTTTTGCGCTGCTTCACTCTCATTAACACCATAATTAGGGAGCATCGTTTTAAGTTCGATGACTTCATCAAGACGAATGTTGTTTTCAGTCATCACAATATCCGAAAGAATGACTGGATAGACATCAGACTTTAAATCATCATCGTTAAAGGTACGGCCTGACGTGAGTTCGATCCGCCCGGTTTTTGTATCAAGAAGGTCAAGATATTCGACACCCTGAAATGAGAAATAGTGAATCGGTTCTTCAGAATCGGCACGATCTCGCGCATGTGGCATTTGGTATGATTTTAGAGAACGCGATTGAATATCATGCTTTAGCGCATAATCAAAAAATGCGACCTCAGGTAGTTTTCCTAATTTTTGAATGGTTGATTCGCTAATCTTCAGCGTTTCGAAATCAATGCGATCAAACGCTTCGTAGTCAAGCGCTACGGTTGCATTATAACCAAGTTTCTCCTTAAGGTTAGTTTCAACACGGGATGTGCCTTGTTTAATGGCAAATGTTCCTGCAATTAAGTTACCGAGAATAAATACAACGGTTAAAAGAATGAAAGACTTCCCTTTGCGTCGTGAGACACTCAACCAGGCTCTTTTAAAATGATTCATGATACCTCCTACTGTACTACTTGCAATAGTACGCCTGAGATTATAATAGCGTTTACATTACCGTAAAGCAAGAAAAATATCATAAGTGGAAAAGATATTTATATTCCATAAGGGATGATACAGCAATCCGTAAGGTGGTGTATGAAATTTTCAAAAATATGGTGATTTTTAATAAAATTTCATTCCGTAAAATTAAATCTATGATATGATTTATAAGGTTAAAAGGAGAAGGAAATGAAAAAAATAATTGTCGCAGTATTATTTTCACTTGTACTTGTTGGATGTTCCGCAAATAAGAACGTTTGTACAGTAGAAGCTGATGGCATTAAACGTACACTTAAGTTGGATGTGAAAAATTCTGAAGTTGTTGGTTTAGAAGAAGAAACTGTAATCCAAATGGATAAAGCAACTCAAATGAATACCTATGATGACTTGTATAAGCAATTTGCTGAATCAAAAGTAACGGATGGTGTTACCTTTGAATATGAGAAATCCGATACCGCAATCACAGTTAAAACAACTGTTGATCTTGCAGTTGCTAAAGGGACTCAATTAGAGAAATATTTCTCATATCTAAGCAAGTCCGGTCAAAAAATTATTCTTGATCAAGAAGACTTAAGCGTTGATGCTGTTAAAGCAGCTCTTGAATCAGAAGGTTCATTCAGCTGTTCAGGAAAATAATATAAAAAGCACCCGGATTCGGGTGCTTTCCTAAATTCAAATCTCAACCGCACCACCCAAGGTGCGGTTGTTTTTGTATAATAAAAGGAGCCCACCCGACTAAAAGGAGCTCCCATATGAAGTATAAACAATTAGATAAAAAAATGAAAGAC
>NZ_SCFT01000012.1:0-55419 GCF_016617655.1 Erysipelothrix sp. strain 2 (EsS2-7-Brazil) | reverse complement strand
TCACACCTGTTCCCATCTCGAACACAGAAGTTAAGCACTTTAGCGGCGACAATATCTAGCCAAGCGCTAGTGAAGATAGTTCATCGCCAGGTAATTTGACACTCTATTTAGAGTGTCTTTTTTTTATATTTGTGTAAGAAGTGTGATATAATTATTCGGATGGTGATGAAAATGAAAAAACAAATAAAAACATACTCAGTAACTGAGACAATGCAATTAGGAGAGCAATTTGGACAAAGTCTGTCAAAGGGTTGCCTTATATCTTTAGCAGGTGATCTAGGCGTTGGAAAAACTGCGTTTACAAAAGGCCTTGCGAAGGGTTTAAATATTTCTGAGACAATTAGTAGTCCGACATTTACGATTCTAAAGGAATACGACGGTCGACTGAATTTAAAACATATTGATGCATATCGATTAGAAGGTGTTTCTTCGGATGCGATTGGTTTATTTGATTTGTTAGACGATGAAAATGTTGTCGTACTCGAATGGGGAAAATATCTGGATGACTTGGATTTCAAAATAGACTATCTAATAACTCTTGATTATGATGATGAAAATGAGAGAACAATTACAATTGAGGAGCTGAATTAATGAATACACTAATTATTGATACATCGCATAAATTTCTTGCTGTTGGCTTGGAGGTTGATGGGACCTTGAAAGTAAATAAACAATCTCTTATGGATAAAAAGCAATCTGAATTTTTATTAACTTATGTGGATGAAGCAATTCGAGAAGCTAAATTGGTTCCTATGGATATCGACCAAGTCGTAATTACAAGTGGACCAGGAAGTTACACTGGTTTAAGAATTGGGATGACTTTCGCTAAAACATTTGCACTGACTAATCATAAACTAAAGGTTTATAAAGTTAATACATTGCTTTCTTTATCTGGAAATAATAATGGTTTCTCATTCATTGATGCACGATCAGGTCGTGTATTCGGTGCTTATGTATCAAATGGTATAGTTAATGATGAGCGTATATATATGATGGATGAATTAAAGGATATTGATCTTGATTTATTTGGTGATCTGGATTTGTTGGATCAAAAATCAGAAAACCCACGCATTATACTGAATATTCTTGATGTAAAGGACTCTTGGGAAGTAGAAACAAATATTGATTTACTTGTTCCGAATTACATCAAATAATGATTCGTAACGCAACAATTGATGATGTTCAAGCAATTATTCAAATTGATCAACTTACACTTGCTTCGCATTGGACTGAAAAACAATATTTGGATGAACTATCAAACACAAATTCCGTGGTGGATGTCATTGAAACGAATCATAGCGTGATTGGTTTTTATAGTCTTAGGTTGATTGGAGATACATGTGATATACTCCAAATTGCAATTCATCCAGATTATCAATCCCAAGGTTATGGAAAGAAACTTATGAATCATCTATGTAGTATTTCCACAAATTACAAGGTAAAAGAAATCTTCTTAGAAGTTGAAGAAAATAATACAAATGCACTCCAATTCTATCTAAAATTTAATTTTGAAATGATATCAATTCGTCAAAATTATTATGGTACAAACAGAAATGCAATTGTGATGAGAAAGGTGTTATAAATGTTAATATTAGCTATAGAGTCAAGTTGTGATGAAACATCTTGCGCAATAATTAAAGACGGTATTGAGGTTTTAAGTAACTCGGTATCAACTCAAATTGAAATTCATAAACAATATGGTGGTGTTTTTCCAGAAGTCGCTTCAAGACTTCATGTAGAAAACATCAACATCGTAATTAAGGATGCTTTAAACAAAGCAGATATAAAAATTGAGGACGTGGATGCGATTGCTGTTACACAAGGACCCGGTTTAATTGGGTCTTTACACGTAGGTGTTATGGCAGCCAAAACAATTGCCTGGAGTTTAGGAAAACCTTTGGTACCAGTACACCATATTGCGGGTCATATTTATGCCAATAAATTGGTTGGAGATTTGAAATTTCCATTGCTTGCTCTTGTTATTTCGGGAGGTCATACTGAGCTCGTCTCAATGATCGATGAATATCAATTCGAAGTAATTGGTAAGACTCAGGATGATGCTGTAGGAGAGGCATTTGATAAGGTTTCGCGTCTACTTGGATTAGGCTATCCCGGCGGACCGGTAATTGACAAACTCGCACAGACAGGAAAAACGAATTATCAATTACCAAAAGTAAAAACAGAAAATCCACTGGATTTCTCTTTTAGCGGACTAAAATCTGCAGTGAGACAATTAACGCTTCGTGAGGAGCGCAATGGTCGTGAGGTTATTGTAGAAGATGTTGCATATGCATTCCAGCATGCAGCGGTTAGAGAGCTCATGTCACGTGTTGAATACGCTCTTGAGAACTCAACAATTCAATATAAATCGCTTGTGTTGGCAGGCGGGGTCGCTGCTAACTCAGAGGTTCGTAAACAAATTGTAGATTTAAATATAAAATATCCAAACTTAAATATTTTAGTTCCGCCACTTTGGGCATGTATGGATCAAGCGGCCATGATCGGATTAGCTGGTCAAATCGCTTATGATAAAGGTGTGCGCGGAGATTGTGAAATATCGGCGCTTTCTAACAAACAACTAATTTCTTATTAAAGTTTTCACATTTAATATAGGAAGACTTTGTGATATGATTTACACGGTGGTGATATCATGAGTAATATATCTAATGTACCAAAGGCAACTATGCAAAGGTACCCAATATATTTAAAGGCATTAAGAAAACTCTATAATATGGGAGTTGAACGTATTTTATCGCGAGAATTATCTTTATTTGTAGATATTGAATCTACTACAATTCGTCGTGATTTTTCGTTTATTGGTTCTCTCGGTAAGCAAGGATATGGTTATGATGTGAAAACGTTAATTGAAACGTTTGATAATCTTTTAGGTGTGAGTTTTGAAGAAGAGTTGATTTTAGTGGGTGCCGGTAATTTAGGGCGTGCTATTCTAAATTATAATCGTTGGAATCACGTAGTTGGAGAAATTGCGTGTGCATTTGATATTGATCCTAATAAATTAGGGGAGGCATCGGACATTCCGATTTACCATATGAGTGAGTTGGAAGAGCGAATGCCCAAAGGATGTCGCATTGCTATCGTAACGGTTTCAAAAAATGTGCAAGAAACAATCGATAAACTTGTGGATTTAGGAATTGTAGGAATTGTTGACTTTTCGAGTGAACATATTCAAGTTCCAAAACATGTAATCGTAAAAACTGTAGATGTCGTATCTACGGTTCAGGAATTAATTTTCCAAACTAATAATATTCGTTAAAAATAGTTGAGGTGTAAAGATGATTTCATATTTAACAATACGAGAGTGCTATGACTTATTAGCATATGGATCGGAAATTGAAGTAGATGCAATTGAGTTTGTTCAATTGCAAGGTTGGGTTCGAACCAACCGCAAAGGGAAAAATGTTGGGTTTATAGAACTGAACGACGGAACCTATTTTAGAAGTGCTCAATGTGTATATGCAGCAAATCTTGAAAATTATGATGAAATTGGTAAATATAATACAGGAACAGCCATTACCGTAACAGGTTTGTTTAAAGTAACACCTGATGGTAAACAACCTTTTGAAATTGAAGTTAAAGAAGTCAAGTTGGAAGGTGAATGCAGTTCAGACTATCCGTTACAGAAAAAACGCCATAGCTACGAGTATTTACGTGAGATTGCTCATTTACGCGTTCGTACCAACTCATTCATGGCAGTTTTCCGTGTTCGATCGGTGCTTTCAATGGCAATTCATGAATTTTTCCAAAACCAAGGATTTGTTTACGTTCATACCCCAGTTATTACTGGAAATGATGCTGAAGGCGCAGGAGAAGCGTTTGTTGTTACAACACGTGATGATGCAAAATATGAAAAGGATTTCTTCGGAAAAAAGGCAAGCCTTACGGTATCTGGACAATTGCATGCAGAAGCTTTCGCACTTGCATTTAGGGATGTGTATACATTTGGTCCAACTTTCCGTGCAGAAAACTCAAATACAGCCCGCCATGCAAGTGAATTTTGGATGGTTGAGCCAGAGATTGCGTTTGCAGATCTCGAAGACAATATGAATTTAATCGAAGACCTTGTAAAATATTGTATTGAATATGTCCTTGAAAATGCACCTGAGGAAATGAAATTCTTCAATGAACGTATTGATACATCATTGTTAGAGCGACTCAATCAATTACTCTCAAGTGAATTCAAGCGAATGACTTATACTGAAGCAGTCGAGTTACTTCAAAAAGAGAATGACCGCTTTGAATATAAAGTTGAATGGGGAACGGACTTGCAGTCAGAACACGAACGTTTTATTAGTGAAGAAGTTGTTAAAGGACCTGTATTCATTACGGACTACCCTAAAGAAATTAAGTCATTCTATATGCGTCTCAACGATGATGGTAAAACCGTAGCAGCTTGTGATTTACTCGTTCCGCACGTTGGTGAACTCGTAGGTGGATCACAGCGTGAAGAGCGTCTTGATGTCCTTGAAAAACGTATGGAAGAACTTGATATACCAAAAGAGAGTCTTGAATGGTATCTTGATTTAAGACGTTATGGTGGTGTCAAGCATGCAGGATTTGGAATTGGATTCGAGCGTTTCTTAATGTATATTACTTCAATGACTAATATTCGTGATGTGCTTCCATTTGCACGTACACCACGTCATTTAGATTACTAGGAGTAGGACATGGATTTTAAATCAAATTATGTTCCAAAAGAAAGAAAAAGAGCGAACTACAAAATTGTAGTTCCTTTTATTCTATTAGTAGGGCTGCTAGTTTATGCTGTTTATGACCTTTATAAGCCTGCAAATCAAGAAATGGATTCTCATTTTTCGATATGTAAGACGGATTTTGTTCAAACACAAGAAATCCTTGCACATTTAGAACATCAACCGCCCATTGATTTGAATGATTATGGTATCTATGGACAAACGTTAGGATTGTATAATAAATCATACACAGTTCATGAACAAGATCCTTTTGATGGCAAAACTGTGTTTTTGAATAACCTTTGTAAAAATGAAGAAAGTGTCTATATGATGAACGTTGATTTGGACAATAAAATTCCAATGGAGATGCTTGAAGATGGTTTTTATCAAATTAAAATACTAGAAGGGCTCAAGCAGTTGTCACTTCGATCAGACAATAAAATTGATGACGTCTTTTATTCCGTATCCAAGGATGGCTATTCTAAAAAAATTCGAATTATCGCGGATAAGGATTTGTTTAATGACGATCAAGAAGTTATGAATGATAATTATGTATTTTTAGAGGTTTCATCAGTAGAAACACCGAAAGAAAATATTGATATCGTTATTGATCCAGCAGCATTTATTGAAGATGAGAATGGAAATATTGATTATGGTGGTCAACGCTCGGATCTAATCGAAAGTCAAGAAATGTATCGTACCGCTGAAGGAATCAAAACTCAGTTAGAGGCTAAGGGACTGACGGTAATGATTGCACGTGATGATAAGCTTCCGAAGTCATTAAATGGTCCGGATGGACGTCTAAAGACTGCTTACGATGTTGGTGCGAAGTATTATATTCAATTGCGTTTTCCGAACAGTCCATATGAAGGTGATAAGGGTGCAACGATTATGTACTCTAACTTTACCTCTAATAAGCTCGCTACAAATATTATGAAAAACATTATGTATACAACGTCCTTAAAACCATCGATCTGGTCTTCAGGTAGAAGTATGGATGGTGTGTATCATCCAGAACAAGTTGATGGGTATGATTCCATTGATTCTATACGTGAAGCAGGTGGTCGTTTTACTGGGGCGGGAAGTATGAATGAAACATATCTCGAATTAAATCAATTTGCGTCGTCAAGTAACAAGGGTATGCAATCGATTGTAATTGAATATGGGTTCATGAATGATGATGAAACATTTAAGACATGGAAACAAGAACATTCGAAAATTGTTGATGCAACGGTAGCGGGAATTCTTGCAGAATTAGGGTATTCAAAATAATTAGGTGAAAGTATATGTTAGTTCAAGTTAAAAGTGCATTTAAATCTTTTGGAAGTCAGGAGCTTTTTAGAGATTTAAATTTAATTATACAAGAGAATGAAAAAGTTGCGCTTATTGGAGCCAACGGTGTTGGGAAAACAACATTATTCAATGTTCTCTCAGGTAATGAAATTTTAGATAAAGGGAATGTGTTTTGGAAGTCAGGTATCCGGACTGGATTTCTAGAGCAAATCCATATAACGCAAGATCAAGTGATCCTCAAAGATTTTTTCGCAGAGGCATACAGTGACATAACTCAACTTCAGGCTCAACTTCATGATTTAGAGCAAATTATGAAGACTGATCATAGTGAAAAGGTTCTAAAATCATATGACCGTATTCAAACTGAATTTTTAAGACGTGGTGGATACTCGATTGAGACAGAAGTTCATACGCTTCTTACAAAATTTAATTTTTCTGTAGAAGATTTGAATCGACCATTGAATACATTTTCCGGAGGTCAAATCACACGTTTAGCGTTCGTAAGACTCTTATTAAGCAAGCCAGATATTCTATTTCTTGATGAACCGACAAACCACCTCGATATTTCAACGATTGAATGGCTCGAAGGGTATCTTAATGCATACGATGGTTCTGTCGTTGTGGTATCGCACGACCGATTATTTTTAGATCGTGTATGTAATGTTGTTGTGGAGATTGAAGATTACATTGCTACAAGATATTCGAGTAATTACTCAGGATATCAAGTTCTAAAAGAAAAAGATATTGAGCGTCATAATATTAAAGTTCGAAATCAACAAAAAGAAATTGAACGTATTGAAGGTCTAATTGAAAAATTTAGATATAAAAAAAATAAAGCAGCTTTTGCGCAATCAAAGATTAAGTATCTCGAGCGTATTGATCGACTTGAGACAAAGGATTCGAAAACAAAAGAGTTTAAAGCAGAATTTAAATCCCAAGTAAGAGGTGGAAAGGATGTTTTAACCTTAAGTGATTTTGTTATTGGTTATGATAAACCTTTAACAACCGTGACACAAACCTTTACGAGGGGGCGTCGTTATGCAATTGTCGGTGATAATGGTACGGGAAAATCAACGCTTCTAAAATCTTTGGCGGGACGTTTAGAACCGCTCAGTGGTGACATTTTACTCGGACATCAAATTGAAATGGGATATTTTGACCAAAATCTTCTAGACTTTTCTATGGAAAAAACTGTTTTAGAAGAAGTATGGGATGACTTCCCTCAGTTAGATCATACAGAAATTCGAACTGCTTTAGGCCAATTTCTTTTTAAGGGTGAAGAGGTTTTTAAATCTGTTTCGGTTCTTTCTGGGGGTGAACGTGTTCGTTTGTCTTTAATTAAATTAATGCTCAGTCACGATAATCTTCTAGTTCTTGATGAACCAACCAATCATCTTGATATCCAAGGTAAAGAAGCACTGGAAAAATCATTAAGTCATTATGATGGTACTATGATTTTTGTTTCGCATGATCGGTATTTTATTGAAAAACTTGCGACGGATATATTGCTCTTAAAAGATGGTGTTCTTGAACACACAGAAAAGAGTATGAATGAGATTGTAAGTGAAAACAAACAAAAGTCCATGGAGCAAAAGGAATCGAACAAAAAAGAATATGTTAATCTAAAAAAATATAAAAATAGACAAAAGAAACTTGAAGAAGAACTGATTGAGTATTATGAAGATTTAGAAATTCATCGTGAACTTCGGTTCAATCCCGATTATTATCATGATTATGAAAAAATGAATGAATTAAATCAAACGATAGATGAAATTCATAATGAAATTAAGAACCGAGAAAATGAATGGGCTGAGGTTTCTGAAATCTTAGAAGAAAACGCTTAGAAATTGCTTTCTTATTTGGCTATTTTGATATTATTGTGTATAATAGGAATTGGTAAAAAATAAAGGAGTAGATTACTATATGGCTAAATGTTTAGTGGCTCAATCAGGTGGGCCAACATCAGTAATTAACGCTACTGTTGCAGGTATCGTTAAAGCAAACCAACTGAACCCAATTTATGATGTGGTTTTAGGTGGTCTTCACGGAATTGAGGGAATTCTTGAAGAAAAATTTGTGGATTTAACACACATGAGTGAAGACGAAAACAATGTTTTACGTCAAACACCTTCAAGTGCTTTAGGTTCATGTCGTTATAAGTTAAAACGCGAGAACGTTGCAGATTTCGAAAAATTGTTTACAATTTTAGAAAAACATGATATCCGTACAATGTTCTACGTTGGTGGAAACGACTCAATGGATACAGTGTATGCATTGTCACAATATGCAGAAGCAAATGGACATACAGAATTCCAGTTTGTTGGTTGTCCAAAAACTGTTGATAATGACCTTATGGTTATCGATCACTGTCCAGGATTTGCAAGTGCAGCGAAATTTATTGCTACAACTGCTTACCAAACATGGTTGGATAGTACAGTTTATACACGTCAAGATGTATTCATTCTTGAAACAATGGGACGCGATGCTGGTTGGTTAGCAGCAAGTGCATGTGTTTCAGGTGTTGTTGATATGGTAGTTCTTCCTGAACTAGCGTTCGATAAAGAAGCATTCTTGAAAACAGTTCAAAAACACATTGATGAAAAAAATAAATGCTATATCGTTGTAAGTGAAGGTGTTCGTTATGAAGATGGAACTTACTTAGCTGCTGGTGAATCAAAAAATGATACATTTGGCCATGCAGTTCTTGGTGGAGCAGGAAATGCTTTACGTGAAATGATTCTTGAAGCAGGTATTTCAGAGCGAGCTAAAGTTCAAGATTTAAGTAACGCTCAACGTTCACACGCTACAGAACAATCAAAAGTAGATGTTGATGAGTCATTCAAACTTGGTATGTCAGCACACATGCGTTCAATGGAACCATCATTTACAGGTAAAATGGTAGCTCTTAAACGTGTTGAAGGTGTAGAAGAATACGATGTTGAATTCTTTGCAACAGATGCAAGCAATGTCGCAAACCATGTTAAGAACTTCCCAGTTGAGTGGATCTTACCAGAATTTGCAGGTATCACTCAAGAAGCACATGACTACATCGCACCTCTATTAGTAGGACGTCCAGTAGTTATGTTTGACGAAAAAGGTTTACCTCGTCAAGTAAAACCATTCTACATGCGTTAATTCAAAAGACTCCAAACGGAGTCTTTTTTCTTTATAATCAAGAACACATCGCGTAAGTTGTTGATTTAAAATCAATAAAGTGGTTAAATGTGGATATACATGCTAATAAAAAAACAATCACTACAAAGTGATTGTTGAAATTTTATTATGGCGGAGAAAGAGGGATTTGAACCCTCGCGAGCTTTCACTCCTATCGGTTTTCGAGACCGACCCCTTCAGCCTCTTGGGTATTTCTCCAACAATGTGTATTATACCAAGTTTTAATAAAAAAAGGAATATTTTATTGAAATTTATTTTTGATAGGAGTATTATAGGTTTTGTCTTTTTAAGGAGGGCAAATTATGGATGAACATATTCTTCGAATATTGAAAGCAAATCAAAGTGCAAAGCAGTTGGTTCATGAACATGAGTTGACGAATGAATTTGATCAAGAACACTTTGAAGAATTAAAAAAATCGATAGATAATGCGTTATCAGAAGTATTTGAACACGAATCTGCAAAGATTCGAGAAGAGTCTAATGCACGCTACGAACGCCTTAAGCCTATGTCAGATCATGAATATAACGAACGTGTCAAGGACTTGGACGAGCGGTTTAATGTAGCCAAAAAAGAATGGGAGCAAATTCTTTTTAAAAGAATTACTACATTAGATGGCAAGTGATTATGCAATGTCTACAAAGGCACGTTCGTTTTATAGTCAACATTTGACGGCTGCACACTATCGATCGATGCTAGAAATGCCTGATATTCCGGGAATTGCAAGTTTCTTGAAGAATGAAACACGATACGAGGATGTATTAGAAGGCATTAATGAAAAAGGGATTCACCGTGGTTTTTTTGAACAGCGTATTCGTTTAAAATCACATTTAGAGTTCTTAAGTCTTATGCGGTTTATTCAAACTAGTAAGCATCATTTTTATGAGTTCTATGTTCGCGAAGTCGAAATCTCGCAAATAATATTTATTCTGCATGCGATTGATGCAGGAACAAGTCATTTTGTGGAGGACTTTGTTGAAGATCTTAATCATCTTATGTCATTTGATGTATATGGTTTAGCGCAATGCACAACATTTGAAGCGGTTTATAAGTATTTAGAACATACGTCTTATAATAAACCACTCGCGTTCCTTACAGATAGTGTTGTTGATATTTCAAAGTGCGAAGATAGCTTAAAAATATTCTATAACCAACGTATGTTGGATCTAATTCGCCATGAACCAAACAACAAAGAATTACTCGAAGTTTTTCGAATTAATATTGAACTTGAAAATATTTCGAACGTTTACCGAATGAAAAAGTATTTTAATATGACATCGAATGAGATTCTAAAACGCGTTCATTATGAACCATACTATATCTCAGAAAATAGACTTCAAGATTGGATTTTTAACTGCGACGCAGACAGTTTTTTAGAAGCATTTAAAGAGACACCTTATGGTAAGTATGAGGATTTTGAAGGAGACCGTCACATCGAATATTACTTTGATATGATTCGCTATAGTATCATGAAACGAAAAATTCGTTTTTCAACAAATTCAGATGTGATTTTGTTCTCTTATATGTTTTTACTGAAAATAGAAATCGAGAATATTATTGATGTTGTTGAGGGAGTTCGATACCAGATGAGCCCCGAAGAAATTGTTAAGTTGCTGATTATTTAGGAGGTGGTTTAGTGGCAATAGAAAAAATGAGACTTGTTATGGTATCAACGGAACCTAAAAATGTGTTATCGATGATTGACAATATTATGACTTGTCCAAACTTTCATCCTGAACTTGCGACGGAGGTTGTAAAGGATGGAGACGGTGGGTTGTTATATCCCAACGATCGAATTTATGACAGTTATCTTTCACGATGTGAGCGTATTATTACAGATTTACATTTAACGCTAAGTGATAACCATGATCGCAGTTATTCAGTGGAACAAATTGAAAATGCTCTACAAGAAGCTGAGCAACGATATAATACACTTCACCGACAAGAATCGTCTTTATCAAGTTTAAATGATGATGACAAAATAGCATTAAGTAAGTTGCGAGAGTATCCTTTAGATCAAGTAGAGGAGGGCTTTATCCGTGTACATTTCGGAAGAATTCCTACTAATTCATTATCTAAAATTACACTGCACAATGATGAACGATTTGTATTCACAGAATTGCATCGAACGAAGCAGTATGGTTGGATTGTTTGGATTTGTTTGGAAGAAGATGAAAATCATCTTGTCCCAATGTTTGAGACGTTATTTTTTGAACCGCTCGCGATACCGATTGGTGCGGATGATAGTTTAAGAAAAGAATGTGCCGATTTGTTAGAGAATATGTATGGATATATTAAAGAACAATCGATGAAAGAGGCATACTATAAATATATAACAATCTACAATCAAGAAGCGGTAATTGTTGGATTTATTCCAGAAACAAGACTTTCGGTTTTTGAGTCGTTATTTCCAAAAGAAATGAAGGTTTTAAACTTTGATGCATCAACGCAAGAAGGTTTATTACCGCCAACACGATTGAAGAATGGTTGGTTCTCTCGACCGTTTGAGACTTTTGTTGAAATGTACAGTTTGCCTAAATATGGCGAATTTGATCCAACTACATTTTTTGCAATAACATATTGCTTGCTGTTTGGGATTATGTTTGGCGATTTAGGTCAAGGGTTTGTAATCGCATTAGGCGGGTATTATTTATCTAAGAAAAAAGGGATTAAGCTTGGAGATGTGGCGGTCCGAATTGGAATGTTCTCCATGTTCTTTGGATTAATTTATGGTTCGTTTTTTGGAAACGAAGAAATTTTGAAACCAATTCTAGCGCCATTTGGATTACCGATTCATGTTACAAGTCCTGATTTCACGATGACGTTGCTCTTAACAACAGTCACACTTGGAGTTGTCTTGATTTTAATGTCAATAGTGCTCAATATCTTTTTATCGTTAAAGAAAAAAGATTTCACGAACGCAATTTACAGTCAAAACGGTATTGCGGGCTTGATGTTTTACGGGTTTATTATGGGGGCCGTCGCATTAAATTCTCAAGGAATCAATGCTGTCAATCCACTAACAATTTTCCTGTTTATTGTTTTACCGTTAGTCATGATTTTATTTAAAGAACCGTTATCGAATCTTATGAATAAAATGAGTGCCTCTCCCCATGAAGGTTGGGGTGGTTACTTAGTCGAAAGTTTCTTCGAATTATTTGAAGTTTTATTAAGTTTTATCGCCAACACGATGTCATTTCTTCGTGTTGGAGGGTTTGTCCTTTCACATGCTGGAATGATGAGTGTTGTTATGACTCTCAATGAGATGGCGGGAAATGCGGGTATTTTAATCTTAATATTCGGTAATATTTTCGTTATCGGTTTAGAAGGACTTATTGTGGGTATTCAAACATTACGCTTGGAATATTATGAAATGTTTAGTCGTTATTACGACGGTGGTGGAAAGCCATTTAAATCAGTTTACTAAGGAGGAAATATTTATGTCATTATCATTATTTGAAATTCTCGGACCAATGCTTTTAATTGGTCTTATCACGTTACCACTTATACCGGTATATAAGAAAAAAGTGGATCCACAAAATGCGAAGTTCCGAGTTTGGTTCCAAGTATCATGTTTCTTTGCAGCATTAATTGGTGTTGTTTTGATTAGTGGTTATACACATGCTGATGAAGCTGTCTCAAATGCGTTTCAAGGAAGTAATGCACAGGGAATGGCTTATTTAGCTGCTTCGATTGCTGTAGGCTGTTCTGTACTTGGTGCTGGATATGCTGTTGGTCAAGCGGCACCTGCTGCAATTGGTGCTATTTCTGAGAAGGGTGAAAACTTTGGTAAAGCAATGATTTTCGTTGCACTTGCTGAAGGGGTTGCGATTTATGGGCTCTTAATCGCTATTCTTATTATTAATAAATTATGAAAATGTATCTTATCAGTGACAACATCGATACCCAAATGGGACTACGTTTAGCTGGTATTGAGGGTGTGGTTGTTCACGAAAAAGAGGAACTTAAAAAAGAACTTGAAACTGCAATTCACAGTGCTGATATTGGAATTGTTTTACTTACAACTAAAATTTTCGATTTAGATCGTGAGTATATTCAAGATTTAAAATTAAATCTGTCGAGTCCTTTAATTGTTGAAATATCAGACCGACATAAATCTCATGAAGTTCAATCGATGATTGATGAAACAATTTCTAAAATTATCGGAGAGGTGGTATAAATGGCTGGAGAAAAAGCTAAGGTTTCAAAAGAAATCGTTAATATTATTGATGAAGAAGCACGAAATTATACAGAAATGAGTCAACGTGCTCAAAAAGAAAAAGTAGATTCAGAACTTTCAGCATATAAAATTCAAGTTGAACATTCAATTAAATCACGTATTCGAAGTATTAAAGATCGCGAAGAAAAAAAACGCAGTCGCGTCGAATCGGAATTAAGATTCAGTGTGCAAAAGCGTCTTAGAATGCGTCGTCAAGAATTGCTTGATTCATTTGGAAATGAAATTAAGGAGAAAGTAGTTCATTTTCGAAAATCGGAGGACTATAAAAATTATCTCGATCAATGTCTTGATGATTTAAATCTTGATCCAACACTGCCGGTAGTGATTTCGATTTGCAGAGAAGATCAGTTATTATTTGATGTAAAAAATGCAACAATCGAGTTTATTGAACTTGAACTTGGCGGGTTTTTATGTGAAGTTGGCAATGTTGTTTATGATTACACATTGGATTCTCGATTTAATGATGCAATGAAATATTTTGTTCAGGAAAGTCAATTATGGATATAGAGGTGATCAATATGAGTACAATTTATTGGATTAATGGTCCAATTATTAAGAGTCAAGATGTTGATAACTTCACAATGTCTGAGATGGTGTATGTTGGACATCAAAAATTATTAGGAGAAGTTATTGGAATCGATGATGATTTCGTGACCATTCAGGTTTATGAATCAACATCTTCTATGAAAGTTGGAGAACCCATTGAACATACGGGCCAACCCTTAAGTATTGAGTTAGGACCTGGACTTTTGGGTAATATTTATGATGGTATTGGGCGTCCTCTCCAAGGATTGTCTGAAAAATATGGTTCCTATCTCGATGTGGGTCAAAGTATGCGTACATTGTCCGAAGATCGTGAGTGGCACGTGAATTTTTCCGTTTCAAAAGGCGATTTTGTTGAGTTAGGTCAGATTTACGCAACATTTGAAGAAACAGGTTCAATCGAGCATCGTTTGATGGCTACGACGGCTGGAACTATTGTATCGGAGTGTCAAGATGGACTTTATAAACTTGATGATACGCTGTTAACATTAGAAGATGGAACCGTGTTTACACTTTCTGTAATGTGGCCAATTCGCCATGAACGCCCTGTTGCGCGTCGTATTGATGCGAAGCAACCATTGATTACGGGACAACGAGTTATTGACACGTTGTTCCCAATTGTAAAGGGCGGTAGTGCCGCAATTCCAGGTGGTTTTGGCGCAGGTAAAACAATGCTTCAACATCAACTTGCAAAATGGTGTGATGCCGATATTATTGTCTATATTGGATGTGGCGAACGTGGGAATGAAATGGCTCAGGTTCTTGAAGAATTTTCAGAATTAATTGATCCAAAAACGGGACGTACGCTAATGGAACGAACCATTTTAATTGCAAATACATCTAACATGCCTGTAGCAGCGCGTGAGGCCTCTATCTATACGGGAATTACCTTTGCAGAGTATTACCGTGATATGGGCTATCATGTAGCCCTTATGGCTGATTCGACGTCACGCTGGGCAGAAGCATTGCGAGAGTTATCAGGACGCCTTGAAGAAATGCCAGCAGAAGAAGGATTTCCAGCTTATCTTGCATCAAGGTTAGCGGCCTTTTATGAAAGAAGTTCGTTTGTTGATACGCTCAATGGTGATGTGGGTTCAATTAGTATTATTGGTGCGATATCACCTCAAGGTGCTGATTTTTCGGAGCCTGTAACACAAAATACGCAACGTTTTATTGGTTGTTTCTGGGCTTTAGATAAAGCTTTAGCGTACATTCGTCATTTCCCATCTATAAACTATAATTTATCCTATAGTGAGTATCTTGTTCAATTAGATGGATGGTATGATCAACATATTGCACCTGAGTTTTTGGAGTATCGACAAATGATTCTATCTATTCTTAATGAAGAAACAAGTCTGATGGAGATTGTGAAATTAATTGGTCAGGATGTCTTGGCAGATAGACAAAAATTAACGCTTGAAATGGGACGTGTGATTCGTGTCGGATACCTACAACAGAATGCATTTCACGAGTACGACAGTTCTGTTTCGCTCCAAAAGCAATTTGAAATGTTGAAGCTCATTAACTATACATATCAACAATGTCAATTGGTGCTACATGATAAAAAACCTATGAACGCAATCACAAACACCCATATTTTTGATGAAATTGTGGGAATTAAATATGCCATTGATGAAGATTTATCAAAGTTTGATGCATACTATAAAAAAGTAGACGACGCACTTGCGTCCATTCAATAGGAGGAGATCGATATGAGTATATTATTTAAAGGATTATCGAGTATTAATGGTCCTCTAGTAGCAATTGAAGGTGTTAAAAACGCATCCTTTGATGAACTCGTGGAACTTGTAGATGATGACAATCATAGACGTCTTGGACGCATTATTGAATTGCAAGGTGAGCGAGCATTAATTCAAGTTTTTGAAAATACTGAGGGCATGTCGAAGAAAAACATGTTAACACGATTAACTGGAAAGCCTATTGAGATTGGTCTTTCTGAAGAAATATTAGGTCGAAGTTTTAGTGGCTCTGGAGTTCCAATCGACGGATTAGGACCCGTGTTTACTGAGAAATTCTCGGATATTAATGGACGAGTTATTAATCCTGTATCTAGAATTTATCCTCGAGATTATATTAATACAGGTGTTTCCGCAATTGACGGGTTAAACACACTTATTCGTGGACAAAAATTACCGATTTTCTCAGGGAGTGGGTTATCCCATAATGAGCTTGCTGCACAGATTGTTCGTCAAGCGAAGTTGCATGGAGATAGTAATGAAGATTTTGCTATTGTCTTTGCTGCGATGGGAGTAAAACATGATGTTGCGGCATTCTTTAAACAGACATTTATGGAACACGGTGTAATGGATCACGTAACCATGTTCTTAAACCTTGCCAATGATCCAATCATTGAGCGAATTTTAACACCACGATTTGCACTTACTGCGGCTGAATATCTTGCGTTTGAAAAAAATATGCATATTCTTGTTGTGATGACAGACATTACATCATATTGCGAAGCATTGCGTGAATATAGTTCTTCCAAAGAAGAAGTTCCAGGTCGAAAGGGATATCCAGGGTATCTCTATTCAGATCTTGCAAGCATGTATGAGCGAGCAGGATGTGTTGAAGGAAGTACTGGATCATTAACTCAAATTCCTATTTTAACAATGCCTAATGATGATATATCACACCCGATTGCGGACTGTACAGGTTATATTACAGAAGGTCAAATTGTACTGGATCGAGGCATGACGCAAAAAGGAATCTATCCACCCATAAACGTTTTACCGTCCCTCTCACGTCTAATGAAAGACGGGATTGGAGAGGGTTTAACTCGGGGCGATCATTCAAGTGTTTCGTCACAACTCTTTGCTGCCTATGCAAAAGTAATTGATGTTCGAAATTTAGCCTCAGTTATCGGGTTGGATGAACTTTCGAAAGCGGATCAAAAATACCTATCTTTCGGTAAGATTTTTGAAAACTATTTTGTTGGTCAAGGCGATGGAACAAACCGCGGTGTCGCTGAAACCTTAGATATTGGTTGGCATTTGTTATCATTGCTACCAATTCATGATCTTGACCGCCTTGATTCAAAATTACTTGAAGCGCATTATGATCATGCTGCTGCAGTGGTATATTTTAAAGAAAATAGCCCCGAACTTGTGGATGCAGTCTTGTTAGAAGGAATGCACTAACGTGTTAATTACTAAAGGAAATTTACTTGCATGTAAAGAGTCGTTACGATTAGCAAAGTTGGGCTACGAGCTAATGGATCGAAAACGAGTTATTCTCATGCAAGAGTTATCCAAAATGATGGATGACGTTAAAGAATTGCGTGATGTGATCGACGAAACTTACGATAAAGCATATCTTTCTTTACAACGTGCAAATGTTTCATTAGGTGTAATTGATCGCATTGCAAAATTAATGCCTGTTGAAGAAGACATTAAAATAGTCTATCGATCTGTTATGGGGATTGAAATACCTAAAGTAACCATCGAGGAAAAGGAAGTTAAAATTCCATATGCACTTAGTGTAAGTAATTCGAGACTTGATGAAGTTTTTTTGCAAATGCGTCAGGTTAAGCTCTATACCGCAAAACTAGCTGAACTAGACAACGGTATGTATCGACTTGCAAAAGCAATTGAGAAAAGTCGAAAACGAGCTAATGCACTTGAACAAATTGTTATTCCAGATCTTGAGATTAAAATCAAAACAATTTCAGATGCGCTCGAAGAAAAAGAGCGTGAAGAATTTATTCGAATGAAATTAGTAAAAAAAATGTAATTGAGAAATGACAGACGGTTATCGTCTGTTTTTTTTATAACTAAGATAAAGCAGATGGCTGAAAAAGATAGAATAAAAATTGGAAATTGCGTATAAGAGCAACTCTGTAATAGAGATGGAATGTTTGGAATGTGATTATTCCAATATTGAGCATCAAAGTTTCATACTAACTTTTACTAAAAACTTTGATTACGCTAGTAAAAAGTGCTAAAATGACAATGATGAATTAGGGAAAAAGGAGATTATTCTATGATTAAAGGTATTGCTGCTTCAGCAGGTGTTTCAGTATCAAAGGTTTTTAAACTTCAACATCCAGTTTTAGAAATTGAAAAACGTGATGCAAACGCCGAAGAGGAAATCAAAAAATTACAAGATGCTGTTCTTGCTACTCAAAAGGATATTACAGCGATTAAAGAAAATGCAGTTGGACGTCTTGCTGATGAAGAACTCGCAATTTTCGATGCTCACTTAATGGTTACTCAAGATCCAGAATTTGTGGGTCAGATTGAAGAGATGATCAAAAATGATGCTGTTAATGCAGAATTTGCAATTAACGAAATTGGTAATATGTTTATTGGTATGTTTGAAAGTATGGATGATCCTTACTTCCGTGAACGTGCTGCAGATATTAAAGATGTGACGTATCGTATGAAGTGTCATGCTTGTGGCTTAAACATTCCTGATTTAACAACAATTAGTGAAGAAGTTGTAATAGTTGCAGAAGATTTAACACCATCCGATACAGCACAATTGGACCGTAATTTTGTTAAAGGTTTTGCTACCGAAATCGGTGGACGTACATCTCACTCAGCAATTATGGCTCGTAGTTTAGAGATTCCAGCAGTTGTGGGTGCAGGAAGTCTTTTAGACCAATGTGAACATGGTGATGAAGTGATTCTTGATGCTTTAGAAGGGGTTATCATTTTTAAACCATCTGAAGAAGAAAAAGCTTCGTACTCTAAAAAAGCTGCAGAATATGCAGAACACCGTAAGAGTCTTCTAGCGTTAAAAGATGCTGAATCTGTATCAAAAGATGGACGTCACGTTGAACTTGCCGGAAATATTGGTACACCTAATGATGTAGAGGGTGTCGTTAATAATGGTGGAGAAGCTGTTGGACTTTATCGAACAGAATTCCTTTACATGGATGCTTCTGAATTACCAAATGAAGAAGAACAATTTGAAGCATACAAGACTGTTCTTGAAAACATGGCACCTGGTCGTGTAGTCGTTCGAACACTTGATATTGGTGGAGATAAGGAATTATCATACCTTAAATTTCCACATGAGATGAATCCATTCTTAGGTTATCGAGCAATTCGTTTATGCCTTGACCGATTAGATATTTTCCGTGTTCAAATTCGTGCACTTCTTCGTGCAAGTGTTTATGGAAAATTAGCAATCATGTTCCCAATGATTGCAACAATTCAAGAATTCCGTGATGCTAAAGCGATTGTGGAAGAAGAAAAGAAAAACCTATCAAAAGAAGGTATTGCATATAGTGATGAGATTGAACTTGGAATGATGGTAGAAATTCCTGCAGCAGCGATGCTTGCAGATCAATTTGCTAAAGAAGCAGACTTCTTCAGTATCGGAACAAATGATTTAATCCAATACTCAATGGCTGCTGACCGTATGAATGAAAAAGTATCATACCTCTACCAACCATATAATCCTTCCATTTTACGTCTTGTAAAAATGACGATTGATGGTGCCCATAAAGAAGGTAAATGGTGTGGAATGTGTGGTGAAATGGCAGGGGATGAGAAGGCAATTCCTTTATTATTAGGACTTGGTCTTGATGAATTCTCGATGTCAGCCTCATCAATTTTAGAAGCACGTCGTATTATCCGTGATTTAAGTTACGAAGATATGAAAGAATTAACAGATAAAGCGCTAAACTGTGCAACAACAGAAGAAGTGCTTGAACTCTTGGATAATGCTATCCAATAATCAAATTTCTATTTTAAATAATCTTGATCAAAATATTTTTGAGATGATGTCTGCGGACAAATCAGGTCATGATTATTATCATATTAAGCGTGTTGTGAATCTCACTTCACGCTTAATTTCTGAAACGGATAATGAGTTCGTAATAAAATCAATTGCTTATTTACATGATGTGTTTGATGATAAAGTATTGAAAACAGACAATCTCGAGTTATCACTACAAAATCTTTTTAAGAAATGGAATCTTGATTTTGAGGGCTTTGAGGATGAAATTATTCTCGGTGTATCTCAAATTGGATATAAAGGTGGATTTGGAGTTCAAAATAAAATTCGATCTGCACAAATCGTATCGGATGCGGATTATCTCGATGCAATGGGTGCTATTGGGATCGCGCGAACATTTTATTATGCTGGAAGTAAGGGGACACCGCTCTATGATCCGACACTAAAAAGTGTTGAGATCGATTCCTTATCAGCTTATCGCACATTAAAACGAAACGCGATTGAACATCTCGATGAAAAATTAGTCAAGCTCTATGATTTACTCGAGACAGAAAAAGCCAAACGTATAGGTAAAGCAAGGCATCAGCGTTTATTAGATTTTTACCAAGATTTTTACGATGAAATGAACGAATCGGAAATGTAAAAAAGACAGGAAACTGTCTTTTTTTAGAGTGCAAGAAAGAATCCAATACTAATAATTGGTACAAACGGGTAATGTTCTTCTAGGGATTGACGTCTCAGTATCAATGAACAAAAGAAAAAAAACGCAACGAATCCCATATAATAGATGCCCATTATACTTTTTTGTATTCCAGAGTAGAAACAAAGGGCCTCGATGAGTAGGACATCTCCGTATCCTATACTAGCTCTAAATCGATAGCAAAGATAAAAAGGGAGTCCAAAAACAATCGAACTAATAAAGTTATCGATTGTGATGGGTATTGGACAGATGATTCGTAAAATGTAGATTAGGTAAATAAAACATTTTGGTATTTTAAGTAATTTAAAGTCAAAATAAGATAAGAGCACCAGGATGACGACTAATAATGTGTTCGTGGTTTCAATAAAAATCCCCCCTTATTAGATAATCTTCATATCAAGGTAACCATAAAAAAAGAGCTTACGCTCTTATTTTGAAAAGATTGTGATTGAAGCAATAAAAGGAAGTTCACCGTGTTTGCATTGGCCATCTGCTTTCCAATTTCGATAATGACCACCGGTAATCTTTCCACGGATATGATAGATTGAATTGAAAGATTTGTGGACTTCTACGAGATGTTTTGTGGGGATGTAACCAATAAGAACAAGATCATCATCAGAAACACCTGCCATAACTTTAATATGAGTAAGTGTTTCTTTACGATTACGCTCCTTAACAAGACTGATTGAAGGAATGTCGTTGAAGATGGTTTCAAAGATATACTTATCCAGTAATTTATGATTTTTTATTTGATCATAGTTCATCTTGTATGCAACGGATTCTTTGAGGAGTCCTCGTGCATTCATTTTGTGTAGTAATTGATAGATATTCTCTTGGTTTTCATCACTTCGCACAAGCGTTAAGGTAATTCTTGATGATTCGTCCGTTGGTTTTGTGCTTTCCAGTGCTGGGTTAGACGCTTCTTTTGGTACGAAAGACGTAGCATTCTTCAGCGGATCATCAAAATTTGAAGGGTTGAAGATACGTGTTGAATTTGTTTCTTCAAATGCTTGCGAATTAGAATCGCTTGATTTATTTTTTTGATTGGTTAGAGCAATATCGAAATCTTCTTCATCTTGATTGTCGAATACGGGCTCTAAGGGATCATCTTCTTCCTCATCATCGGTTAAGTCTTCATAATCCTGTCCCTTATGAATGGAGATTACAATAATACTCATGATTACGAAAAATAATGATGTACCACAAGCTAAAGCTGCATAGAGACGGTAACCTTCTTGATTCAGAATGTAAGCACCACCAAGACATCCGAGTCCAATTAAAATTAATAACGTTGGTAATATATTTCGTTTTTTCATCTAAACACCCTCTCTTTACGACTACATTAAGTGTAACCTATCCCTCTGTCAGAAGGCAAGTAAATAACCAATGTGTTTTCAAATAAAAACAGTAGATTATCTACTGTTTTTATTTATCTTCAAGCGATTTAATATCTTTTCGTAACTTCAAATATTGTAGTGAAAAGTATCCACTCATAAGAACTAATAATACAATTCCAATATACATAATCCATAAGTCAAACTCTGATGGATTAAAGCGTCCGTCTGCATTTCGTGTAACAAGGATAATAATTACAAGCAAAGGCACGATTACATAGGATCCAGTATCGGTTTTTTTGGATTTTAAAGCACTGAGAGAATTGAGTTTCGCATAGTCTTCATCTGATATCTTAATTATGTTGCGATCTTTTAAAAAGATGTATTTTTCATAAAGATAAAAACCGATAAACACTACGACTGACACGATAACTGAAACGAGAAGGGATTGTCTTAATAATCCATAAGACAATACGAATCCAAGCAGAACCCAAAGATTTCGTCCTGTAATAATGTTCATAATCTTCATTTCACGTTCAAGGATATGGTAACCTTCTTGTTTTCCCTTGATGACATAAAGTAAACGACGACGTTTATCTTTTAGCATGTCCATCTTAAATAATTCTTCATCTGTAAAATTCATAATTCGCTCCTACCTACAGTACACCATGATATTTTAAAGCATACATAATGCCGTCTTGATCAACGTCATGTGTAATAAAATCAGCGACTTCTTTTGCGGAATCACACGCATTTCCCAGTGCAACTGAATAATTCGCATTCTTTAAGAAATCCACATCGTTGTCACCGTCTCCAAAACCTACATAACGTGTTACATTGAGGTGTTGGTTTAAGGTTTTTAATCCGTTGTATTTCCCGCCCTGAGAAGGAATTACTTCGAGATTTCCAAGTTGATCAAAAGCGGTGTTTTTATCACCGATAAGTCTATTATAATCATCTTTTGAGAGTGTGTCGATATCATAACTAATTAAATTATAGATTTTTTCATTTTGATAGGGCACAACAGGATACTCAGCAGGGATTCCAAAATGCTTCAAAGAATCCAATAAACGTTTATTGGCCTCACTTGTAAGCGTGTTTCGCGCTCCTTCTAAAAGCAAGGGTCCTTTATTAACTGCAATAAGATCATGTATAAATTCTGGTTCAAAATATATTTCAGAAATAACACGTTGCTCCGAATCTAAAATAAGCGAACCATTTGAAAGAACATAGCCATCCCATGGAAAGATATTATCGACTCCAGCCTCATGAATACCTAATAAACTCCGACCTGTACATAAAGCAACTAAGTATCCTTTTTCTTTTAACAGGTACAATGCATCAAGTGTACTTTGTGGAACTGTATGAGTGGTATTATCCAATAACGTTCCATCAACATCAAAATAGAATATTTCATTGTTTTTCATTTTATCACCTTAGATAGTATAGCATGAATGTGCTATGATACCCTTATGAATATTGAAATCAGTAGAAGTAAACGCAAGACGATGTCAATTTTAGTTCGAGATGGACGCGTTATCGTGAAGGCTCCCTATGGGACATCTGATACCGTAATTGAGTCGTTTGTTGCGCAAAAGACATCGTGGATTGAAAAACATTTACAAGCCTATGAACCCCTTGGATACCATCATAAGAGCATGGATCGGCTTCGTGTTTTTGGTGTGTACAAACACATAATATCGCTTGAAGGAAGCCCCTTTAAGATTGTGGAGTCAGCAGATAGCATAGAAATTACGATTCCGCCTTCGATGTCTGAATCCCGTATCAATCAAAGGGTGGATGATTATTTCAAAGAACAACTTGAATTACGATTAGATGCACTTGTGTGTTTGTATGCATGGCGATTGAAATTAAAAACGCCTCCCTATAAGGTGAGACGTTATAAACGCTTATATGGTCGCTGCAATCAAAATCACGAACTAGCGTTTAATACATATTTATATCATGAGAGCCTTCCATTTATTCATTACGTAGTCCTTCATGAATGTGCTCACATTATTGAATTTAATCATAGTGATCGATTTTATAACGTCATATCATCTATTATGCCAACTTATAAGGCGGTCATTCGTTCAAATAAGATAAGACCAACGTCTCATCTGGATCAATAAAGATGCTCTTTTGTGTCGAAATACTTACCAATCCAGGGTTTGCACCCGGGATTTTTTTTATATTTTTTGCTTGTGTGTAGTATACCTCAACACTGCTTCCATGTCGGGCCTTGGAATAATATGCTGCAAGATGTGCACAGAGACGAATCTTGGATTCATCCAATTCAGATGATTTAATGATGACATGAGCGCCAAATGTATTGGCAGCATGAAACCACATATCATCTTTTCGTGCGAGTTTAAAGGTTAAATAGTCGTTTTGAAGATTGTTTTTACCAATGAAGATTGTTGTTTCATCATCATAAACAATTGTTGAATAGTTCGGCTTTTTCTTTTTCTTTATGGTTTGTTTCCGGATTCGCTTTTGATTAATAATTCCAAGAGAAATTAGCTCGTCACTAATTTCTTGAGCATCCTCAACAGTGGCTTGCTCAGCTTGGGTTTGAAGTTGTTCAAAATAATGGATTCGTGCCTCTGTTTTATGAATTTGCTCCTCAAGATAGAACAAACTGGTCTTTGCCTTTTGATAACGTTTAAAATAGCGCTTCGCATTGTCTTTGCCATTAAATCGTGGATCCAGTTCAATGGTCACATCATTGCCTTCGAAATCTTTTACGGTAATCTCACGGTGCCCGCTAGGTAAGGTGCTTGCGAAAGCAAAGAGGAGGTCACCTTTTTCTCTCAAATAATCACTGTCTTGTGCTTGATCATAATCATCATACAATTTAGGAAGTTTAATGCGACTACGTTTTAACTCGCGTTTGATTAGTTTTAAAAGATCTCCGGTATGGGCTTTAATGCGATCTTTCTGCTGTAAATCCTTAAAGTATAAGTCAAGACCTTCCATGATTGGCTCTTTTTTAAAATCCTGTTTTAGGTGGGTTAACTCAAGAATATGAAAATCACGTTCATACAAATAGATGTTTTGGGACTCAGATAAGCATCGAATGATTGCTTCTGGAGTTTGAGTTTTTAAACGGAATGTAATTTCACGTTCTAAAAGGGGAGAAATTCCATTAAATTGATTTTTTAATGCGTCCTCAGGATTATAAGAGGCAAGTTCCAAAAATGATTTCTTATCAAATTGAGGGGGATATTCATAGAGACCTCCGCTCACGATTGCTCGCGAAGCATTTTCAAAAGGCGCGATGCGCTTGAGTGCATCAATAATCACACCATCCTCATCGACAATGATAATGTTTGCATATTTCCCGAGAAGTTCGACTACGAGACGGTAAGGTCTTATCACTCCCATGTTGTCACGGTGCTCAATATGGATCTCGAGAACTCGATCAAAACCATATTGGGTAATTTGTGTAATAATACCGCCTTCGAGATGTTTTCGCATGAGGGTTAACAAATGTGTCTGATCGAGATTTGCAGTCGGTTTTTCTTTTGTCCATTGAACTCGACTAAACACAGGGTGTGTTGAGATAAACATATTCAATTTTTTACCTGCAAAACAATGAAGCATAAATTCATGATTCGAAGGTTGAGTAATTTTATTAATTTTAACAGGACAATCTTCATTCATCATCCTCACAATTCGATTTAACAGTACGCCATCTATAGCCATTTAATCTACCTCTCAATACTAATATTTAATATTATACCATTAAGTCTGCATGGTTTATAAAATTGTTTGACTTGTTATGGTATAATAAGTAAAATTATTAAAAGGGATGGTGTTTATGAGACGAGGATTATTAATTATTTTTTCAGGTCCTAGTGGGGTAGGAAAAGGAACAGTTCGTAAATTGTTTTTTGATCGTGAAGAGTTGAACCTAGCGTTTTCTATTTCAATGACAACACGCAAACCACGAAATGGTGAAGTAGATGGACAAGACTACTATTTTGTTACTCAGGAGCGTTTTGATGAAGCACTCGCAAATAATGAGTTGCTTGAGCATGCTGAGTTTGTTGGGAATCATTATGGAACGTTGTTAGCGGAAGTGGACCGATTACGAGATTTAGGTAAAAATGTATTACTTGAAATTGAAGTTCAAGGTGCACTCCAAGTGATTGATCGAGTTCCAGATTCACTCAGTATTTTTTTAGTTCCGCCAAGTATGGAAGAACTCAAACGTCGCATTGAGGGAAGACAAACGGAATCCCAAGATGTCATTAATGAACGACTTGAAAAAGCAGCAAAGGAAATGGAATTAATGAATCATTACCGCTATGTAATTTGTAATGAGGATCCACAGAAAGCTGCAGACTCTGTTGCTTTAATTATTAAACGAAACATTGAAACAACTCTATAAGAGTTGTTTTCAGTCTATAGGAGGTGAAGTCATTGAAATACTTAGAGGTTTATATTGAAGAGAGTTTCTTAAATAATCAAACACTTACATACTCAAATAATGGTTTTAATGTCTCACCCGGTGTTCGGGTTATGGTTCGCGTACGAAATCGCTTAATGGTTGCCTTTGTGCACTCTGTAAAAGAACCGTATGAAACATCATATAGAGTCGCGCCCATTGATTCAGTTTTGGATGATGTTCCGATTTTATGTGAGGAACTCTACGATCTTGCATCATGGATGAGTTATGAGTACATGACACCCATGATACGCTGCTTACAAACGATACTACCCAATAAATTAAAACCAAAGCGTTCTGCAGGTACGATTAAAACAGAACGTATTTTGAGCGTTAAGTCTCAAAAAGATTGGTCAGTACTCACACCGAAACAACGTGCTTTTCTAAAGTACCTGCAAGAACATTCAACGCTCACATTAAAAGATGCGCGAGCATATTATTCCGACTATCGAAAACTCATTGATCGAGGTTTTGTGGAGGAATTTGAACGTGAAGTCGCTTATCAGCCTCAATTTGTGAATGCAAATTATCAAAAACCTATTCTGACACAAGACCAAAGGAGTGCACTCCAAAAAATTGAATTTGGTGTGTCCCATACCTACTTATTACACGGTGTAACAGGAAGTGGCAAAACAGAAATATATCTTAATGCTGCTGCAAAGGTATTGAAAGATGATAAGCAAGTATTAATTATGGTGCCGGAAATTTCGCTCACACCTCAAATGATTGAAAGGGTTTCGAAACGATTTGGTGAAGATGTTGCGATTTACCATTCTGCATTAAACGATCAAGAAAAATATGAACAATATGTTAGGGTGCAAAAACAAGAAGTTAAGATTGTTGTCGGGACACGCTCTTCGATTTTTATGCCTTTTGATCATTTAGGGTTAATTGTCATGGATGAGGAACATGATTCAAGTTATAAACAAGATCAAATCCCGATGTATCATACTCGAGACGTCGCCATCAAACGCAGTCAATATCATCAGTGCCCCTTAGTTTTAGGGAGTGCATCCCCAGCTTTGGAAAGTTATGCACGCGCCCTTAGGGGAAAGTATCAACTGTTAGAACTCAATGATCGCATCAATCATATGTTTCCCAGTGTTACGCTTGTCGATACGCGAACAGCGCTTTATGATAAACAGTCGCCTTATCTCACTCAAACACTTATAAATGGCATTCATAAACGGCTAAGTCAGGGCGAGCAAGTGATTTTGCTGCTTAATCGAAGAGGGTATAATACCCTTCTGAAAAACGCTAATACAGATGAGGTATTGCTTTGCGAACATTGTGATGTTGCTTTAAATTATCATAAAGATGACCAAACAATTCGCTGTCATATGTGCGGAGAAATCTACCACCAATTACCACTGGTTGATGGAAGACCACCCAAAATAATCGGAAGTGGTGTTGGAACACAACGCTTGGTTGAGGAGTTGGAAAGTATTTTTCCTCAAGCACGCATTGCGCGGATGGATGCTGATACGACTTCAAAGAAAAATGCGCATCAACGCATCCTCAATGATTTTATTGATCATCAATCGGATATTCTTGTAGGAACACAGATGATTGCTAAGGGATTGGATGTCGAAAATGTAACGTTAGTCGGAATCGTTAATGCCGATGCAACACTTGCGTACGCTGACTATCGCTCAGTTGAGTTGACCTTCAATATGTTGTTACAAGCTTCAGGCCGAAGTGGTAGGGGTCAGTACCCAGGGGAAGTCATAATTCAAACAAGTAATCCAGATCATTATGCAATTGTGTGTGCAGTAAACCAAAAATATAAACATTTTTTCAAACAAGAAATGGAATACCGAAAAATTGCGGGCTACCCTCCTTACAATTACTTAATTTCACTTGTTTTTTTAGATGAGGATCCTTTGAAATCGTGGCAAGCTGCCGAAGATTTCCAAAAATTATTAAGTGACCAAAAATTTCAAATATTAGGTCCAACTGAACTTCGAAAGCTTCAACGAAAATATCGAACGCGCATGATCCTAAAAGGAAAAGATTTAGATTCAATGATTAACATCTGTAATCAAGCATTGCAGTTATACCGAAAAATTAATGGAACAGGAGTTGTCGTGGACGTTAATCCCATGACGTTAGAATAAGTATGAGAAGATTAGAGACTTATAAAGTACTAAGTGAAGTGTATTTCAAAGGCAGACACGCACACCTTGTGCTCAAAGAACTGGATTTACCAGTGCAAGATCAAGCATTTGTGAGTGCTTTTGTTTACGCTACGCTGCAGAATAGCTTATTTTTAGATTATCAATACGAAGATTTGGTGGATGCAAAGTTGCCTAAAGAAGTACGCCTTGTAATTAAAATGGGATGTGCTCAATATTTCAAAATGGATAAAATCCCTGATTACGCATTAGTGAGCGAGACGGTTGATCTTTGTAAAACCATTGGGAAACACCGTTACGCTGGTGTTGTTAATGCGGTTTTGAAAAAAGTGATTGCACGTAATGAACGCCCTTTATTGGGCAATGACCTTGAAGTCGCATCGATTCAATACAGTATGCCACTTTGGATCATGAAACTTCTCTCAAAACAATACAGTGAATCGTTTTCAATAGACTATGCGAAGTACTGTCAGGCGATAAAGCCAACCTACGTTCGTTTTAACACTTTAAAACCAACAACTGATGATTTATCAAATTATATCCTAAAGGATAATGAAACCATACAAGCAAAGCCAGCACTGTTTAAAAGTGAATATTTACAGGAAGGTTATGTTCTTGTTCAAGATCGAAACAGTCAAGAAGTGGTGCGTTGGATGGATTTAGAACCTTCGTTATCGGTACTTGATTGCTGTTGTGGTCCTGGAACGAAAACCGTTCAAATTGCTAATTATCTTGAGAATACAGGGTCAATTACAGGTGTTGAGCTTCATGAATCACGTGCGCAAGCAACAAAGTCTCTTTTAGAACGCTGTAATGTAATCAATACACAAGTTGTAACAAGTGATGTACTTGAATTTCAAACAAATCAAGAATATGATCGCATTCTTGTTGATGCACCTTGCTCAGGTTTAGGTGTTTTATCGCATAAGCATGACTTGCGCTATCATATATTTCCACAAGACTTGGATGAATTGGTTAAAATCCAACAAAAAATGTTAATTCATACGTCGCAATTCGTAAAAAAACAGGGACTTCTTGTCTATTCCACGTGCACCCTGAATCGAAAAGAAAATGAGAAACAAGTCCAAACATTCTTAGAAAATCACTCAAATTTTGAACTTGTTCAAGAAGTCACCCTTAACCCGGTTGAAACAAAGGGTGATGGGTTTTATATCGCCAAATTGAAGAGAACATGTTAATATAAATAAATAGAATAAGTGAGGTTTTCGCGTGAAGTATACAAGTATCAGTGAAATCGGATTAATCCGCAAAGAAAATCAAGACTACGTTGCTGTAGTTGAAAATGACAATGCACTTTTAGCTGTTGTATGTGATGGTATTGGGGGCGCGAATGCAGGATCTGTTGCAAGTCAAATGGTTGTAAAACTACTTCGTGAAGCTTTTATTGATAAGCGTGAATTTTCAAATCTAAAGGATATTCGTGCTTGGTTTGATAAATCAATTACATCCATTAATCGTGCGACCTACCATGAATCTTTAGTCGTGCGCGAGTATTCGGGCATGGGAACGACACTTGTTGCAGTTGTTGTCTTGGGTGATGATGTGATTGGTTTCAATATTGGTGATAGCAGAATTTATAGTGTGAACCAAGATCAATTAACATGTTTGAGTCATGATCAAACGTATGCATATGAAATGTATAAACGTAATGAAATTTCGAAAGAAGAAATGTATAACCATCCTAAACGTAATATTTTAATGAATGCCGTTGGAATTGATGAAAATGTTGATTTTGAAGTCATTGACATAACGTCACAATGGGAATATTTATTGCTTTGTTCGGATGGACTTCATGGTTATGTTCCGCAAGAACACATTGAAGCAACCTTTAAAATTAATGGCCTTCTTGCTCAGCGGAATCATTTAATGGAAATGGCATATAAAGCGGGAGGATATGATAATATTTCAATTATTCTCCTCGAGGCAGATCGTCATGAATAGTAGTATTATTGGATCACGTTATCGTATTGTTAAGAAGATTGGTACCGGAGGGATGGCGGATGTCTACTTAGCACTCGATACTGTTTTAAATCGTGAGGTCGCACTCAAAGTTTTAAGAGGTGATTTATCACATGACCCGGTAGCGCTTTTGAGATTTCAACGAGAGGCAAATGCAGCCTCTGGATTGAATCATCCAAGTATTGTTGAGGTATATGATGTCGGTGAGGATGAAGGTCAACATTACATCGTCATGGAGATGATTCGAGGAACTACACTTAAACAACTCGTTCATCGCCGAGGTGCTTTAGATAAATATGAATCGGTAGCAATTATGCAACAACTCGCATCTGCATTACAACATGCTCATGCAGCACAGGTAATCCACCGAGATATTAAACCGCAAAATATTCTCGTTAAGGATGATGGAACGGTAAAAATTACGGATTTTGGTATCGCACTTGCCGGTGACGCAATCCAATTAACCAAATCAGATTCCGTATTAGGTTCAGTGCATTATATGGCTCCAGAGTGTTCTCGGGGTGAAGGTGCAGGAGAACAATCGGATGTGTATTCTCTTGGTGTTGTTTTTTATGAATTACTCACAGGGGATGTTCCTTATCGGGGAGAGACACCGGTTGAAATTGCTATGAAACATATGAGGGAACCATTTCCTTCTGTAATGAAGTTTAATCCTACACTGCCCAATTCAATTGCGAATATTATTGCACGTGCTACGCATAAAAACCGTACGCATCGTTATGCAAACATGAAAGAGTTTGTAGAGGATTTAGACACATGTCTCCTTGAATCTCGTGCGGATGAACCTTTATGGGAAGCAACGATGGAAAGTGATGATGGAACGAAATTAATTGAGAAACTTAATGGGGTAACGGAAACGGTCCCCAATCAAGACCAACCTAAAAAGAAAAAAACGATGATTATTGGTGCAAGTTTACTGGCAATTATTATTGTAATTTTTGGTATTTGGATGATCTTCGCCCCGAAAAAACCGAATGATGTAGAAATTCCAGACTTAGCAGGACTAAGTGTATCAGAAGCGAAAGAACATCTTGCAAGTTTAGGTCTTAATTATTCCCCGTCATATTTATACGAGATTTCCGATAAATATGAAGATGGCAAATTAATTGGTACAAAACCCGAAAAGGGAACGAGAGTTCTTAAAGGAGACCAAATTAAACTTATCGTATCGCAAGGAAAGATTTACACTGTAGAAGATTTTTCTGGGAAATCCGTAAATGATGTTAAGGCAATTTTATCTGATAAAAATATAAATATTAAAACGACTTCAGAATATTCAGCATCAGTTCCAACGGGTCATATTATCCGTCAGGAAGGATTGATGCCAGGTGATAAAATTAAGCCAGAACAACGTTATGATATTATTTTGGTTGTTAGTTCCGACAAAGAACTTGTGTTACCTGGGGACTTAATTGGTAAATCCATTGATGAAGCGAAAGCACAATTAGAAGAATTGGGTGTTGAGGTGACCACTTCAGAATTACCAACGCAAAACCTTAGTATTTCAGAGTTAAACAGTCTGAGCTTTGGCACGGTAATTCGGTCAAATCCAATGCCTGGAAGTTATTATATCCAAAATTCAGGGAATTCTGTGACATTGTATTACTATAGTGAGAGCAGTCGTCCCAAAGAAGAAGACGAAAAAGAAGAAAAGCCAAGTGATTCTGATGAGCAATCTGAAGGGAATCACGACAGGGAGGCATAATGAAAGAAGCTGTTATCACACGAATTGTATCCAACCGATATTCCGTTTATTTTGAAGGGGAGTTTATTATCGCGACTGCAATGGGGAAATTGAGGCTCGGTGATAAGCCGATTGTCGGAGATCATGTACATATCGAGGAGTTAGAGGGGAAATGGGTTATCCAACGCGTTCTTCCCCGCCGAAATCAATTGATTCGTCCACTTGTGGCAAATGTTGATCAAGCTCTTATTGTGATGTCTGCGAAAGAACCTGATTTTTCCTTTACTCTGGTCAATCGTCTTATTTTTCTTGTATCCCTTCAAAACATTAATCCTATTATTATAGTCTCAAAGAGTGATTTAGCAGATGAAGCACTCAAACAAAATATTCTTGATGAATATGAAAAATATGGTTATCAAGTCATCATGAGTGGAAGTAATTTACCAACCGATCCGCTTGAAGCGATTATGAAGGGAAAAATATCTGTCTTAGCAGGTCAAAGTGGTGTTGGGAAGTCAAGTATTCTCAATCGCATTAGCGACGATCTAGAACTTAATACACAAGAAATATCTAAGGCATTAGGACGGGGTAGACATACGACGCGCCACAATCAAATTTATCCTTTATGCGGTGGATGGATTGCGGACACACCGGGCTTTTCTTCATTAGATTTTAGTACTGTAGATCCGCTCGAGTTATCGCAAGCAATCCCTGATTTTGCGCCTTATATCGGAAATTGTAAGTACCGTGATTGTATGCATATAAAAGAACCGGGTTGCATTATTAAAGAAAACGTTGAAAGTGGAGCAATCTCAAAACAACGATATCAAGATTATCTTGATTGCTTAACATTAATTAAGGAGGAGTCACGATGAGTAAAATCGTATCACCATCTTTATTATCCTTGGATTTTAAAGATATGAAAACACAATTGAAACGTGTAGAAGTAGCAGGTGCAACGTGGTTGCATTACGATGTAATGGATGGAGTTTTTGTGGACAATATAAGTTTTGGTCCAGCAATAATGAAACAAATTGGTCAAGTTTCAGATTTATTGATGGATGTCCACCTTATGATTGTAAATCCTGAAAAGTACTTTGATATGTTTATTGAAAATGGCGCTGATGCAATAACCTTTCATACAGAATGTTATGGTGACCCAACTCAAGGCATTGAAGCTGTTAAGTATTTGAAGAAAAAGGGGATTAAGTCGGGTATTACATTAAGACCAGGAACAGATCTTGATAAAATTGTCCCTTACTTAAAACATGTAGATCTGGTTTTAGTGATGAGTGTTGAACCGGGATTTGGAGGACAAGCGTTTATGCCTGAAATGCTTGAACGAATCAAGCAACTTGATGAAATGCGAAAACTAAATAATTATGAATATCTTATTTCGGTAGATGGGGGCATTAATGGTGAAACCGGTCCTCGTGCACGTCTTGCGGGCGCAGATATCCTTGTTGCGGGTAGCTATGTATTTGGGGATGATATTGAAAAGGCGGTTTCGTCTTTACTATGAAAACCGTCACAATCGTTTTAGGAGAGCATCACGAAACTATTATAGGAGATGTCATTGGTGTGGATTTTGGTGCTTATGTATGTGCTCGCGATGGTGTAGCGATGACATTAGCCTGTGGCGATTTTGATTCTGTAACAACAGTGCAATTCAAGGAGATTGAGTTGCACTGTTCGCATATTCATAAATTAAACCCCATCAAAGATGAGACTGATTTTAAGTATGCATATTCTCTTTGTGATGATTATGATATTATTCGCGTTCTTGGCGGTTTGGGACGTCGAAAGGATCACGAGTTCATAAATATTATGACAGCGATGAAGGACTCAAGAATCGAGTTATATGATGGCTTAAACAAAATAAAACGATATGACTCAGGGAGCCATATCGTAGATAAGTTAAATTATAAGTATTTTTCGGTTGTTGTACTTAAACAAGGTTATATTACCCTGAAGGGTTTTAAATATCCTCTTACTCGACGAGAAATATTTCCTTTTGATGATTATCTCACTTCAAATGAAATGATTCATGATAAAGGAGAAATAATCCTCGAAGATGCAAGTGTTCTCGTTATTCAAGCATGCGATTCATAATAAAAAAAACGGTGTGAACCGTATTTTTTATTATTTTGCTTGTTGTGCTTTCAATGATTTTAGTGCACGGGCGGAAATACGGACACGAGTTGGTTTTCCATCCACCATAATTGTTGCATTTTGCAAGTTTACATTCCATTTACGACGAGTCGCACGAAGTGAATGTGAACGTTTGTTTCCTGATAGTGTTTTTTTACCGGATACGGAACATACTCTAGGCATACCGTAACCCCCTTTCTTATCTATTTCATAACGCTTGACTATAATATCATATAGATTTTGTTTAATCAAGTATCTCAGGGAAAAATTATCACCAAAAATTCTTGTGTGAAATAACAAGCAAAAATGCACTTAACACACCATCTATCACTTTGCTATTGGACTTTATTATGATATTATGATAATAGCACAAGGAGGTTCGCTGATGGAGAAACAAATAGTTGCAGCTTTAGAAATCGCGGATCATGAAGTGCGCTTATTAGTTGGACAATTTTTCAATGGCCGATTAAATATATTAAAGGTTGAACGAGTCCCACATTTAGGTGTGGCGGGCTATTCGATTATGAGCGAAACGCATGTGGTCGATTCAATTAAAAAAGCGATTGAAAATGCATCGCGTAATTTGGGGGTTGTAATAAAACAAGTACTATTACTTGTTCCTGGCGTCCATATGAAGCGAATCAATAAACAATTGCGCGTACCAATCACTGGGCGTATTTCTGAGAATGATGTAAAAAGAGCATATAAAGAATTATTAAACGTAAAAGCTCCTGAAGGACATATATTAACGAACGTATTAATGAGTAAGTATTTTGTGAACGGAAGTTCGACTCGTAAATTACCATTAAATGAACGATGTGAAAGTTTAACGATAGAAGCAGATTGCTACTTCGGGAAACAATCCATCATTTTCCCATATGTGTCATGTGTTGAAAAATCAGGATTAAAGATTATTGATATTGTTTTAGATGATATTGGTTTTGCAAAAGAGGCTTCATTATTTGAAGCGTCAATTGATAAACCAATTGTTTCTTTAACATTAGGTGAAAAACTAACAAAATTATCACTATTTAGTAAAGGTATTCTCTTATCTAATGATTATATCGATCGTGGATTTGATGTCTTTATGAAGAAAATCGAACGTACATTAAAAGTGCCAACGGATGTTGTGCATCGATTATTGTATTTTAATATCGATTTAAATAATGAAAATCCGAAAGATGACCCTATATTCATATGGTCAACTAAATCAACATCCCATACCTTATCTCAGGTAGATCTTATGGATTTAGTTGCAGAGGATATTCATAAATTTATTGTTGAAATATGTAATAGTTGTGAACCGATTTTTGAAAGTCTTGGGGAACCTCGTTTTATTATTAGTGGAGAAGCCGCAGAGATTTCAGGAATTACAAATTGTATTGAAAAAATAACAGAAGCGGAGGCGGTTACATACCGTTCTACAACATTTGGTGTAAAAGATTATGGTCTAACATCTCTTGTAGGGGCATTTTACTTTTATAAAGACCAAAGTATATTCCGTGATGTAACACTCTCAAGCGTTGATGAAGATGAGTTTAAGCGAGTTGTGTTACAATATGAAAAAGACGAAGATGACTCGATTACTCAAAAACTGAAGAGCATGTTCTTTGAACGTTAGATGGAGGAGTGAACAAATATGGATGCGAATTTTGAACAAGTAGCAAGAATTAAAGTAATAGGTGTCGGTGGCGCTGGATGTAATGCGGTTAATCGAATGGTTGATGAAGGCATGAAAGGTGTAGAATTTTATGTCGCAAATACAGATTTACAAGTGCTTAACTGTTCGCCTGTAGTTAATCGTATAGAATTAGGCCGTGAGGTGACGAAGGGTCTTGGGGCAGGTGCGAATCCAGAAATGGGACGTAAAGCTGCCGTTGAGAGTGAAAATGAAATTCGAGAAGCTGTAAAAGATGCTGATATGGTCTTTGTTACAGCTGGTTTAGGCGGTGGAACTGGTACAGGAGCATCACCACTTGTTGCGAAAATCGCGCAAGAAGAAGGTGCACTTGTTGTAGGGATCGTTACAAAACCATTTACATTCGAAGGACGTCGTCGTTCAAATCAGGCAATGTCTGGATTGGAAGAATTAAAGTCTTATGTTGACTCATTAATTATTGTAAGTAATAATCAATTACTTGAAGTGATTGGACGTATTCCATTCCAAGAAGCATTTAAAGAGGCAGATAATGTACTAAGACAAGGTGTTCAAACAATTACTGATCTGATTGCTGTTCCTGCAATGATTAACCTTGACTTTGCGGATGTTCGATCCGTTATGGCAGGACAGGGAAGTGCTTTAATTGGAATTGGTATGTCACAAGGTGAAAATAAATCAATTGAAGCGGCTCAAAAAGCGATTACTTCTCCACTTTTAGAAGCACAAATTGATGGTGCTCGTAATGCGATTGTAAACGTTACAGGTGGCGATTCAATTTCGATTCAAGATGCATCAGAGGCAGTAGATTATATTCGTGATGCAGCGGGAAATGATATTGATATTATCTTTGGAGTTGCGATTAATGAAAATATTGGTGATTCCATTATTGTAACCGTAATTGCGACTGGTTTTGATGGTGCGGAAGAACCTGCACCTGAAGTCCATGCTACGCGTACTGCGGCTGAAGCAAGACCCGCTTATCAAACGTCACATAACAATCAGGAAGAACGTCGTACTGAAAACAATGATATCCCTGAGTTCTTTAAAACGCGATAAGTCACATTGTTTGATCTTTTAAAAGATTAGAAGTAAAGAAAGAACACGTTTCTTTCTTTTTTTATGAAATTATTTCTGAAGTACATACATAGTAACGGAGGTGATTTATGCTTTCGTTATATATAACTGGATTGATTGTATTAATCGGATTGGCGGCGGTATACAAAATCCTAACAAGTAGTAGCGGCAGTTTATCTTATGGTAAAGCCAAAATTCAGTGGGGACGATGATGGTCGACAATATCACCTAATGCCGCGTGAGAAACTTTTAGCGCTCGGTCCTGAAAAACTTTCGGATGCAGAACTGATTGCAATCTTATTACGGACAGGAACACGCAATAAAAGTGTTACAGTCCTTGCTTCTGAAGTCATACAATCGATTGGCGGAATTCAGAATCTGATTACGATTCAATATGGGGAATTATCAAATATCAAGGGTATGAAAAAAGCTAAATGTTCAACTCTCATTGCGTTACATGAGTTGCTTCGAAGAATTGTCAAGCCAGTGCCTGGGGAAAAGATTCAACTAAGTTCGTGTCAACATATAGTGAGGTGGTTAAATCTTGAGATTGGGTTTGAGGAACAAGAACGCTTTCTTGTGCTTTTTCTTTCCACTCAGAACAGACTGATTCGCTACTTAAATTTATTTAAAGGTACGGTTGATCAGAGTTTAGTTCATCCACGTGATGTCTTTAGAGAAGCGGTACGATGCAATGCATCTCGAATTGTACTCGTACACAATCATCCTGGAGGATCGCTCGCTGCCAGCGAAGCAGACATAGAGATGACTCAAGTTTTGATTAACTCTGGTTATATGATTGGAATTGAGGTGCTCGATCACATTATCGTCACCTCAACAGAGTCTGTTTCATTACGTAAATTGCAACCGGTTTTATTTGGAGAATAGGGGTTAAAACCCTTATTCTTTCATTTGTAAAAAGTTGGATTTGTAAGTATAATAAAGAAGGTGATTAAATGAAACGAAAGAATAATTTTAGACGTGTACTTATTTATTTATTAACAACAGTTATTGTTTGTCTTTTTGGAATGGGATTTGTAAAAAAATCGTCATTTTATGAATCATCAGATCGTAATTTCTTTAGTTTCATTTCGATGGTACGTTATGGGTTAATTGATTATCCAATTGAAACAATGAGCAATGTCGTAAAAGACACATCGACGATGTGGGATGTGCGTCATGAAAACGATAAGTTAAGAACACAATTAGAAACATCTCATCATTGGCAAACGCGATTAAATGAATTAGAGAGTGAAGTGGCTGAACTTAAAGCGCTGAATGAACTTAATTCAGTCTATTCAGAATTTACACAAGTTAACGCAACTGTAAAAAACCGTTCATCTGAAAAATGGGATTCCGTTATCACAATTGATAAAGGAAGTGAAGATGGTGTTGCTGTTGGCGACGGTGTTGTGGCTCCGAAAGGAATTATTGGTAAAGTATTAAGTGTTGATAAAAATCAATCATTGGTAGCACTTCTAATTGCTAATGATGAAAATTCGAATGCTACGGTGCAAATAGAGGTATCGAAAGGGAATTATGTTCAAGGAATTTTAAATTCGTATGATCATGAGAAGAAATTGTTTTCTGTCGTACTTCTTGAGTCTACTTCAACCATTGCCGCAGATATGCCTGTATCAACTGCAAGCATAAGTAGTGTCTATCCAAGTGGTTTGTTTGTTGGGAAAGTCGACTCTGTTAAAAATGTTGCAGATAGTGTTGGCGTGCTTGTGTATGTAAAACCTTCTGTAGATTATAATAATATTAAGTATGTTTCGGTGGTGAAAAAATCATGAGAATGATTCGCTGGATGCATTTTCTATATATTTTGGTTTTATTGGTTTTAGATTCAATTTTTAATGCTCTGTTTACGCAACTTGGTTTGAGTTCGATAACGTTTGTAAGCAGTTTGCATTTTCTTGGACTAATGCTATTAACGCAAAATGATTCTCAGACTGAATCGATTGTCAAAGCGATTCTTTTAGGGATATGGATGGATTTAAACCATATTGGATCGTTTCCAATGTTCTTTGTTAGTTATTCCGTCACAATAGCGATTTTAAGAGTTTGGGATCGTTATATTGGGACATCAACATTTGAGTTTCTAGTTCTAGCAGTTATTGGGTTGTTTATCAAAGAAATGTTAATTTTTGGAATGTTACCTCTTGTTAAAGGGGTATCGTATGGTTTAATTACTTTTATAAGTACTCGAACTTTATGGGTAATTATCGGTAATTTAATTCTGCTACCAATCGCTATGACGTTATATAAATTAATGCATCGTATGATTATGCAACGTGTTCAAAATTTATATATGCGTTAATAAAAACAGAGGGAGATATTGATTTATGAACATATTTCAACGCATTCAAAAATTTTTTGATGATCATTTCAGTTGGAAGCAACTTGTTCCTTTTATGTTATTTTTATTAAGTGTATTTTTATTGATGCAAACATGGGCTGTTTGGCAACATGCAATTGAGTTAGCAAAACGCATTCTACTACCATTTGTTATCGGTTTTGCGCTCGCATATATTGTTAGACCCATTGCTGTTTTCTTTGAAAAATACAATATTAAGCGGGCTATTAGTGTTCCCATCACGCTTGTATTGTTTGTGGTACTGATTGTACTTCTTTTTTCATCAATTTTACCATCACTCTATACAGATATATCACAATTAATTGGTAATAGTATGGATGGGATTCAACAGCTTTACAATTACTATAAAGAGATTAATCATAATAATCCTTCACCTTGGGCAGATGATATATTTAAGCAAGTTATGGGGATGCTCAATGGAATTGTCGGTCAGATACCAACATTGCCTGCTGCAGCATCACAGTTTTTATCAAAGATTTTTTCAACAATCACGACTGGGATTTTTTCATTTATTATTGGGATGTATTTTGTTTTTGATTATGAAAATTTCACGGGAAGTGTTTTACGAATTGCAAATAACATTTCACCTAAATTGGGGAACTCTATCATTGTTATTGATCATGCAGTTAGCCGTTATTTAGGGACGCTTGTAGTTATTATGACCATTACATGCATTGAGTACAGTTTGCTTTATCTAGCTGTCGGCCATAATTATGCATTTGTTCTCGGGGTGTTGACCGCATTTGGATTATTAATTCCATATATTGGACCAACTGTTGTGCATGTACTGGGGATTTTAACGGCATTAACGTTACCGTTACCACGTGTGCTTATTCTTACTATTGGTTTAGTTGTTTTGTCAAATGTAGATGGTTATGTGGTGTCACCGATGGTTTATTCAAAACGCGACAAAATCGAACCCCTATGGTCGTTATTCGCATTTTTTGCGTCGAGTGTTTTATTTGGATTTGTAGGGATTTTAATTTCCATGCCATTATACTTCTCGATACGTGCCTTATTTAACTTGAGAAAGAATAATTGGGTTATCCCTGAAGAAAATTAGTGTATAATAAAATGTGAAAAGAGGTTGTGTATGAAACGATTGATGAGTAAATTACTAGTGTTGGTTATCATACTGGGGACATTGTCGGGATGCGTTCCTAGAAGTCGGAATGTAATCGTTACAAATTATCCAATTCAGTTCTTAGTTGAGCGTCTTGCTGGTGAGCGTGTAAACGTTCAACGGATTGACACCGGTTTAATACCTCAACAGGCGACAGTCAAAGATGATTTTCAAGAAATCATCAAAAAAGCAGATACAATTTTTTATATTAATGAATTACAGCCCTACTGGCAACTTTACCTCGATGATCTTCAAAATTCTAAATTGCAGATGATCGATTTATCGGAGCGATCAATGTTGTATCCATTTAAACGATATACAAATGTAGTAGTTGATGGCCAGTCCCATGCGATTGAATCTGCATATTATGAATCAGAAGCTTTTGCTGCTGTGGATCAATACGACAAAGATCCATTTTTATGGATGGATCCTTTAGCGATGACGTCCATGGCACGTACAATAAAAGATTGGTTGGTTCAGACGTATCCCGATGAGGAAGCTTATTTTACAGAACAGTTTGAAGTCTTAGAAGTTGAATTAACAGGACTTCAAGCGCAGTACCAATTGTTGCGAGATTCAGAAAAAGGGATTAAGTTTGTTTCAATGACACCATCTTTTGGTAACTGGCAAAAGAGTTATAATATTGGTGTTTATCCCGCAACCTTGTCAAAATACGGAGTGTTGCCGGATGAAGAAATGTTGAATGCAATTAGATCACGCATTGCAAAAGATGGTGTTCAATATATTGCGTATGAAGAGAATATGCCAGAAGAATATGTAAAATTATTTAATCAATTAAAAACAGAGTTTAATTTAACACAAATTGAATTAAGCAATCTTTATAATCTATCAGATAAAGATATCGAAGCGAATTATGATTACATCGCGAAAATGAGACTTAATCTAGAAACCCTTGAGACGATTGCTAAGTAATCCCAAGGGTTTTACTTATTTAGAAAGTAGGAAAACATGAATAAATTATTATTAATCGATGGGAATTCAATGCTTTTTAGAGCATATTATGGAACACTTTCAAGGGGTTATATGAAATCCAGTTCAGGTGTAGTGACAAATGCAGTATATGGCTTCTCAACGATGCTTGCAAAGGCTATAGAAATTATCAATCCAACACATGTGCTCGTTGCATTTGATACAAAGGATAAGACGTTCCGTCATGATATGTTTGAAGCCTATAAAGGAACACGTAAAGAGGTTGATGAAGAATTGGTGTCACAATTTGCTCTTGTACGTGAATTTTTAGATGCATATCCTATACAACGGTTTGAATTAAGTGGGTATGAAGCAGATGATATCATTGGAACGATGTCAAAAATGTATCCTGATTCGAAAGTTGAAATTCTGACAAGTGATCGTGATATGCTTCAATTAATTGATGATAATGTTGATGTTTTGTTAATGAAAAAGGGTCTTACAGACTTGCGTTTAATGGATAAAATGAGTCTTTTGGATGAGATGGGTATTGAACCAAAACAAATTGTCGATATGAAAGCTCTCATGGGTGACGCAAGCGATAATATTCCCGGTGTTCCTTCGATTGGAGAGAAAACAGCGCTTAAACTTCTCGGCCAATATGGTAGCTTTGAAAATCTTTATGAACACAAAGATGAAATCAAGGGGAAAATGGGCGAAAAAATTCGAGAATTTGAAGACCAAGCGAGAATGTCATATCAGTTGGCTGAAATCTATACTTCTGTACCACTTGATATTGATCTATCTTCCATTAAGTATGAAATTCCAAATGAATCTTTAAATGCATTCTATCGTAAGTATGATATGAATTCGCTTATTACAGATCATTATGATGTCGAAACAATTGAAAAAGAGAATATAAAGTTTATTCATTTGGATTCATCCTGGCAAAGATCAGCCATTGCAATTTCGATGGAGCTTGATAAAAAGGGAAATCTTCAGGGGTGTTTCATTTCTGATGGGAAGGAAAATATTTACCTCACACTTGGGGAAATGGTTGAAAACCCTGAATTTAGAGCTCTGATTGAGTCCGATATTTCAATTGTAGTAGATTCATCAAAATCGCTTTATCGTTTTTGTCTTGAGAACCATTTTGAAATTCAGCATCAGTTCGATGACCTTTTATTGCTTGCATTTATTGTAAACTCATCGATTACAACTATGGCACGATTAAAAGATGAATTTGCGCTATGGTTTCATGAATACGAAGGGATGGAGAAGGGTGCGGCTTTCACTCAAGCTATTCTTTCTCAATTTAAAACTTTAAGTGATGAAGCAAAACAAATTGATGTGCTTTCTGTCTATGAAGATATTGAAAAACCTCTTGTCCCTATCTTATCAAAATGTGAATTTAGGGGGATTAATGTCGATCGAAGCGTTCTTGATGATATTGCAAGTGCGACACACCAAAAAATTGAGACGTTGAGTAAACATGTTTATGACCTTGCAGGCATGGAATTTAATTTAAATTCACCGAAACAGTTAGCGGAGGTCTTGTTTGATCATTTAAAACTCCCAACGAAAAAGAAACGTTCAACTGCTGTAGATGTGCTTGAAGGTTTGATTGATGAGCATGAGATTATTGCACCTATTTTGGAGTATCGTAAGTATCAAAAACTCTATAGTACCTATGCCGTAGGATTGACCAAACATATTCACGCCGATGGGAAAATACATACTTCTTTTAACCAACACGCAACACAAACCGGTCGTTTATCGTCAAGTGATCCAAATTTACAAAATATCTCTGTTCGTGATGAAGAAACACGAATGATTCGAAAGGCTTTTGTAGCATCAGAAGGATGTACGTTAATGTCAATTGATTATTCTCAAATTGAACTTCGTGTCCTTTCTTATCTTGCTGATGAGAAGCGTATGATGGCGGCATTTAATGGTGGCCATGATATTCATGCTGAAACGGCGAAGGCAATTTTTGGAGTGGATGAAATTACCGATACCATGCGACGTCAAGCAAAAAGTGTTAACTTTGGAATTGTTTATGGTATGTCCGAATATGGATTGTCTAAACAGTTGGATATAACCATACCTGAGGCGCGTCATTTTATAACACGATATAATGAAATATATCCGAACATTACGAAGTATATGGATTCCGTAGTAGAAGATTGTACGCGTGATGGTTATGTTAAAACCCTATTTAATCGACGTCGATATATACCTGAAATCTATGATGCAAATCGAGCGGTAAAAGACTTCGGTAAGCGTGCTGCGATGAATGCACCCATTCAAGGGACTGCAGCGGACATCATTAAGATAGCTATGATCAAAGCAGATGAATTGCTTGTATCCAACAATTACAAATCTGCTATGATTTTACAAGTTCATGATGAGCTTGTATTTGATGTTTATGATGATGAGCTTGAAGCGATTCAAAATCTTATGGTATCAGTTATGGAACACATTGTTTCTTGGCCGATTGATCTGAACGTTTCTGTGGATACCGGTAAGGATTGGTATTAATAATGCCTGAGTTACCAGAAGTTGAGACGATTGTACGGACCCTAGAGAAGTCACTGAAAGGAAAACGTATAATTTCAATTAATTTTATTTATCCAAAGCTTCTTGAAACGCAATCGGAGTATCCACTGGAGGCATTAGAAGGAACATATTTTAAGGATTTCCATCGTCGAGGAAAATATTTGTGGTTTGAGATGTCGAATGGTTTACATTGGATTCTGCATTTGAGAATGGAAGGCAAATTTCACCTATACGACGAGGTAAAAGTGCCATCTAAACATACTCATTGCGTTATTAATTTTGATGGAGGAACGATTCACTATCTGGACACGCGGAAATTTTCGCGTATGGCTGTCGTATCGGATCCAATTCGATATTTAGAAACCAAAAATTTAGGATTTGAACCGTTTGACCCTAATTTAAGTGGTGACTATCTATATCAGAAAATTCATCAATCCAATCGTGTTATGAAAACGATCTTACTAGACCAAAGTATTATTGCGGGAATTGGCAATATCTATGCAGATGAGATACTTTTTGAAGCACAAATTCATCCACTTACCACCGGATCAAAAATATCAAAAAAACAGTGTGATATGATTGTTGAGACGGCACAAGTTATTTTGATGAACGCAATCAAGGCGGGTGGAACAACTATTCGTTCTTACACGTCCTCGCTTAATGTTACTGGTCGTTTCCAAGTTAATTTGAATGCCTATGGGAAAGCGGGGGAACCGTGTTCACGATGTGGAAAGACCTTGGAGCGCATTGTAGTATCAGGACGATCAACTGTTTTTTGCGGAAAATGTCAGAAGGTGAGACGATGAAAATTGGAATAACAGGAACAATTGGGGCAGGTAAATCGAGTGTAAGTCAATATATAAGAGACTCCGGCTATCACGTTTATGATATGGATCGTTTGACGCATTCATTTTACGAACCCAATGGTATTTTATATGATTATATTATCGCGCTACTTGGTTCGCAAATTTTAGAATCAGATGGAACCGTGAATCGTCAGAAAATGTCTACAATTCTATTCAAAAATCCGGAAATGCTGGCGGAACTCGAACGAAACGTTTTTTCGGAAGTCAGAGTATTTATTGAGGAGATTATCGATAATGAAAAATCAATAATTTTCTTTGAAGTCCCACTTCTTTTTGAGGCAAATATGGAAGACTTGTTTGACAGCATCATCATGGTGAGTGCAGATTATAATACACGAATTCAAAGACTGTTGGCTCGAGGCATGAAAATGGAAGATATCAACCTTAGAATGAATCGACAGTATTCGGAAATAATCAAGGAAGAAAAATCAGATTATATTTTATATAATAATGGTACACTTTCCGAATTAAATTACGACACTGAGATATTGATACAAAGAATTAAAATGGAGGGTTTAAAAGATGCAAGAAGTCGTTTATAAAACAAATGTAGATTTTAAAATCGCGCCGGATCAGATGGAAGCGTTAGTACTTTTATATCAGCCACTGTTTTCTTATCCTGCATTAAGTCTTTATCTAACCCTTTATGAGTTTGGGCAATATGAATGCGAAGTACCGATTCAGACCTTAACGCATATGTTACAACTTGGAATTTCAGAAATAAACGATTATCGAAAAGAACTGGAACGGTTTGCACTTGTGCGAACCTTTGATACAGGCGTTTTAACGCTTGTGCTTGTACCGCCAATGAATCCACATGATTTTCTCCAACATCCTACTTTTGGAAGACTCTACGCGATTGTGAGAGGGAGCGAGTCATTCATCGAAGTTTGCACACGCTATCGTAAAGACGTTTGTGTCGAGGTGGATAATGAAATATCGGCGAGTTTCGATTTAACACGGCTATCGTCTTGGGATGAATCACTTGAGGAATCCTATACATCGAAGCGAACTGAAGGAGCGGACCTGAGCCGTAAGCACAAATTTGACGTTGAAGGGTTCTTTAAGTCTATTAGTAATGCGATGTATCCCCAAGCATTTCGAACGGATGATGTCCGAGAAAAAGTAGGTGTTTTTGGATCGTTTTATAACTTAAGTTATTTAGATATGAAATCGGTATTAATGGCATCTACAAATTTTGAAACAGGGACATTTGATTCAAAAAGGTTCCAACATCTTATTGAAAAAAATCATGGAACACAAAGTGTTGCGAGTGTTTCAGATCCATATGAACTTGATCCGATTAGTTTCCTCGCCTACAAACAAGAAGATACTTATATTATCGATGCCGATCGTAAGCTCTTAAAATCTTTGGAGCATAATTTTGGCTTTGATAATAAAGTTATAAATGTCCTCATAGAGTACATATTAGAAACAAATGATAAGAATTTAAATCGAGGGTTTGTTGAAAAGGTTGCATCATCATGGAAACGTCGTGGGGTGAAGACGCTCGAGGATGCCCTCAAAGAAAAAGAAACGCCAAGTCACACAAGCAATAAACGCATTGCGAAACCCAAAGTAGAAGTGGTGAGTCCGACATATTCGACTGATACTACCATTGATAAAGATGTTGATGCCCTGAAATCGCGATTGAAAGGGATGTTAAGTAAAGGAGAAATCTAGATGAGTATGCGCAATCTAAAATTCGAGTTAACCGATGAACAAGTTCAAAAACGTTTGGAGACGTTTGAGCGTTTACGTACATTGCCAGAAATAATTGATTTCATGGAACGTTTCGAATGCCCTGACGCTATCATTGAAGCAAATGCATTTCAATTTAAAAATTGGGTATTAAATAAACGGAAAGCAGAATCGTATACGCCTCAAGAACTTGAAAATGATCCGAGTTTAGGTCAATATGTAGACCTAATTTATGATCAATCAACAGGTATTTTGTCGGAACAGATTTATGAACTTCCAATTGTTCGTGAAATTGCTGAAGAAAATGCATATCTAAATCAATATGTCATTTTTGATTTGCCATTGAGTTTACATAATGCACTTTTTTCGAAAATTTCCATTGAACATGAGAATCCAAATTATTTAAATGTACTTGAAGATATGATTAATTTTGTTGAAAATGATAAGCCGGGATATTATCTCTATGGTAATTTAGGAATTGGAAAGAGTTATTTAAGTGCATGTGTTTCCAATGATTTTGCCAAGAGTGGACGTAATGTGGCGTTTATTCATGTTCCAAAACTCATGAGTCATTTAAAGCAATTATTTACACATCCGTCAGAGATGGAATATACGTTGAGGAAACTTAGAAAAGTACCTTTGCTCGTTTTAGATGATTTAGGAGCAGAACCGATAACGTCATGGAGTCGTGATGAAATTTTATTATCAATACTCAATGAACGCCTTGAGAATAAGAAGAAGACCATTATAACAAGTAATTACAGTCCGGATATGCTTGTAGACTTGTATAAACTTGATAATAAGGGAACTTCTGATGAGATTCGAGCTAAAAGATTGGTAGATCGTATCCATGCTTTAACAATCCCATATGAAATGGTGGGTCAAAATCGACGAAACAAGTAATTTCTCAACATTTTGTAGAGAAATAGCAATAAAATAGTGGTATGATTACAAGAGAGGTGAATTATGAAGAAGATTGGCATATTAACTTCAGGTGGTGATGCTCCGGGCATGAATGCAGCGATTCGTGCCGTTGTCCGTTCTGGTATTTCAGCAGGACTTGAAGTATTTGGTGTTTTTGACGGATACGAGGGCCTAGTTAACGATAATATTCGTAAACTAAGTCGTGGTGATGTTAGTGACATTATTATTCAAGGTGGAACAATTTTAGGGAGTGCACGTCTTGAGGACTTTAAGCTTCTTGAAGTTCGTGAAAAAGCTGTAGCGAACTTAGAGAAACACGGTATTGAAGGTTTGGTTGTCATAGGCGGTGATGGTAGTTACCGTGGTGCGATGGCACTTACAGAGATGGGGATTAACTGTATTGGAATTCCAGGTACCATTGACAATGATATTGCATCTACTGATTACACGATTGGTTTTGATACAGCATTAAACACAGTTATTCTTAATGTTGATAAACTCCGTGATACTTCGAGTTCACACCATCGTTGTTCAGTTGTAGAGGTTATGGGAAATCGATGTGGTGATTTAGCCCTCTATGCTGGATTAACAACAGGTGCTGAAGTAATTATTACAAAAGAAACAGGATATGATGAATCAGAAGTATTAGAACGCTTAAGCAGAATTGAAGAAGTGAAGAAAAAACGTCATGCTATTGTTATTATTAGCGAAAAAATAACGGATGTAGAGCTTCTAGCGCAAAAGATTTCAAGACATACTGGTTTTTCTGGCCGTTCAACTGTTTTAGGTCATATTCAACGTGGTGGATCACCGACGGCACGTGACCGTATTTTAGCAACACAATTCGGTGATAAAGCAGTAAGACTGCTTATCGCAGGTGATGGCGGTAAATGCGTCAGCATCTTAAACGAAGAAATAGTAGCAATTGATATTGATGAAGCATTGAAAATGCCTAAAAAATCAAGTAGAGCGCTGTTTGAATTACATGACAGATTGGTATAGGAGGATAAACAATATGCATGAAATGAAAAAAACTAAGATTATTTGTACTATCGGACCCGCTTCCGAATCACCAGAGATGATCGAAAAACTCGCAAATGAAGGAATGAATATCGTTCGTTTTAACTTCTCACATGATGTTCAAGAAAATCATTTACGTCGTATGAAAGTTGTTCGTGAGGTGAGTGATCGAATTGGTATTAACTTGGGAATTCTTTTAGATACAAAAGGACCTGAAATTCGTTGTGGCGATATGGAAAATGGCGCACTTGAATTTGCAGAAGGTGATATCGTTCGTGTAGGGTTTGATGCAGATTACGTAGGAAATAATGAGCGTTTTACTTTATTAGTACCAGAAGTTTACGAAGACGTTAAAGTAGATGACTACTTACTTATTGATGATGGTAAAATGAAACTAACCGTCATTGATAAAAAAGATGGAGATCTCGTTTGTCGTGTCGATAATCCAGGTCTAATCAAAACACGTAAAGGTGTTAACGTACCGAATGTTGTGTTAAGTATGCCATTCCTTTCAGAAAAAGATCGTGCAGATATCACATTTGGGGCAGTAAATGGAATTGATTATATTGCAGCATCTTTTGTAAGACGTGCACAAGATGTTTTAGATATTCGTGAAGTGATTGAAGCAGCTGGAAAACCAGATATCCAAATCATCGTTAAGATTGAAAACCAAGAAGGATTCGATAATATTGAAAGTATTCTTGAAGTTGCAGATGGTGTGATGGTTGCTCGTGGTGACTTAGGTGTTGAAGTAAGTACACATTTAGTTCCTATTTACCAAAAACAAATCATTAAGACAGCAAATAGAATGGGTAAACCAGTTGTAACAGCTACACATATGCTTGAATCAATGCAACAAAACCCACGTCCTACTCGTGCTGAAGCAAGTGATGTTGCGAATGCAATCTTAGATGGTACTGATGCAATTATGCTTTCAGGGGAATCAGCTGTTGGTGCCTATCCAGTAGAAGCTGTTCGTACAATGGCTGAAATTGCAATTGCTATGGAAGAAATTATTCCTTACCGCGATCGTTTGCGTCATTCAATTGAATCATCAAAACGTACAATTCAAGATTCAATCGGAATTTCTATTGCTGAAACAGCCTTAAACCTTGATGATGTAGCCGCAGTTATTGCATTTACTCAAAGTGGTTCAACAGCAAAACGTATTTCAAAATACCGTCCAAATGTTCCGGTAATCGCTGTTACTTTCACAAAAGAAGTTCAAAATCGTCTAGAAATCGTTTGGGGTGTAAAACCTGTGGTTTCCGATATTCGAAACGAAATGACAAATGATGATGAAATCGCAAATACAATTGCGAAAAACTTTGGTATTGAACCAGGTAAAAAAGTTATTATTGCAGCTGGATACCCAACAGGTACCGGTAATACAAATACAATGAAAATTATTGAAATTAAATAAGGAGATTGTTATGAATAAATATATCGGAGTTGATTTAGGCGGTACGAATGTACGTGTAGCTGTTATTGATGAAGATGGAAAGATTCATGAGCAAGTTAAAAGCGAATCATACGCACTTGAGGGACCGGAAGTTGTTTTAGATAACATCATCTCGATGATAAAAAATCTAAAACAATTTGATGAATGTGTTGGCATTGGACTGGGTTTACCCGGTCCAGTTAACACAGAACTCGGGTGCGTAACCTTATCTACAAACATGAAAGGGTTTACGGAATATCCGGTAATCGACTATCTCAAAAAACATATAGATTTACCAATCTATATGGATAATGATGCAAATGTAGCAGGTCTTGCGGAAGCACTTGTTGGTGCAGGTAAAGGCAATAATGTAGTCTATTATTTAACGCATTCCACTGGTATTGGAGGGGCACTTGTATTTAATGGACAAGTCCTTTCAGGTCATAAGGGTTATGCAGGAGAAGTAGGAAATATCGTAATTGACCGTGAACGCGTTCGTCGTTCGGACATCAACACACTTAATGCAGGTGCAGTTGAAAATGAAGCGAGCGGTTCAGCATTAGTTCGCAAAGCTCAAGAATTGATTGATCCAAAGATTCAGTCTGCTGAAGAAATCTTTACGCTCATGGAACAAGGAAATGAAAAAGCGATTCAACTTATTGATGAGATGTCATATGATTTCGCAATGATGCTCTCTTCAATTGCACATGTATGTAATCCACATATTTTTGTAATTGGTGGTGGTGTTACGAAGTCAAAAAACTTATATTGGGATCGCATGATTGGTTATTATCAGGATTTAGTTCACGAACAAATGAGAGATACTCAATTTGTAGAGGCTGAATTGGATGAACCCGGTGTAATTGGTGCTGCGATGTTGTGTTACTCGAAAGAAGGTCACAGATAATGAATGATTTATTAAAAAAATATGCTAAATTAGCGGTGCGTTCAGGTGTTAATGTTCAAGAAGGACAAACAGTTTTAGTAAATGTTAAAGCTGAACATTATGAATTTGCACGTTTAATTGTTGATGAAGCCTATGCAGCAGGGGCAAAAAAGGTTGTTGTTAAATTTGGTGATGACCACATTGCTAAAATGCATGTACAAAACCAAGATATGGATACTTTAACAGATATTCCTCAATGGCTTATTGATGAATATGACAGTTATTTGGAAGAAGATTTATGTCGTTTATCCATTTATGCACCATCACCAGGTCTTATGGCTGATGTTGATGGCGATAAACTTGCTGCACAAGCAAAGGCACAAGGACAAGCTCTAAAACGTATGCGTGAATATACAATGGCAAATCGAGGACAATGGTCACTTGTTTCACTTCCAACAAAAGAATGGGCACATGTTGTGTTCCCAAATTTAGAAATTGATGAAGCTTATGATAAATTGTTGGAAGCAATTCTCTATGCTGTTCGTATTAATGAAAATGATGATCCTGTGTTAGCATGGGAAAAACATAATGAAAAACTATCACATCAAAACAAAATTCTAAATGATTACAATTTCAAATCCTTGCACTTTAAAAATGGCAAGGGAACAGATATTGTCGTAGGTCTCGTGGATAATCATGTTTGGGCTGGCGGCGAAGAAGTCTCTGAACGCGGTTATACTTTTAATCCAAATATGCCAACAGAGGAATCATTTACGATGCCAGATCGCCTTAATGTGAATGGTATCGTCTATAGTACAAAACCTTTAAATTACAATGGTAAACTTATTGATGAATTTTGGTTGAAGTTTGTTGATGGAAAAGTTGTTGAGTTTGATGCGAAACAAGAACGTGAAACACTTGAACAGCTTTTAAACACGGATGAAGGAAGTCGACACATTGGTGAAATCGCATTGATTTCTCACAAATCACCAATTTCGGATTTAAATATCCTATTCTATAATACACTCTTTGATGAAAACGCATCTTGCCATATGGCTTTAGGACGTGCCTATCCAATGAATATCAAAGGTGGAACAGAAATGACCGACGAGGAATTACTTGCACATAATGCTAACGACTCATTAAATCATGAAGACTTTATGTTTGGTAGTGAAGATATGAGTGTTGTCGGAACAACACACGACGGCGAATCAATTATTGTGTTTAATGAAGGTAATTTTGTAATTTAGTTGATATTTCTTTACTATTGATGTATAAATAATATATAAACAGTGAAGAGGACAAAAATACGTTGTTTTGAACTAGAGAGTGAAGTGGTTGGTGAAAACTTCTCGTAGAATATGCGTATTTACCACCTCAGAGTTGGATTTTAGAAAAAATCCCGTATTCTGGCGTTAACAGTTTAAGTGCACAATTTAAATTGTGAATTAAAGGTGGTACCGCGTAAATTCGTCCTTTTGGATGGATTTACGTTTTTCTTTTTTATAGAGGAGGTTATTATGGTAAATATTAGAGAAGATGAACGTCTTAATATCTTGAATCACTCATCAGCACACTTACTTGCTCATGCTGTGAAACGTCTTTATCCTGAAGCAAAGTTCTGGGTAGGACCTGTAATTGAAGATGGTTTTTATTATGACATGGATTTAGGAGATCAAGTACTTACAGAAGAGGATCTACCTAAAATTGAATCAATGATGCGAAAAATTGCTAAAGAAGACAAGCGCATTACACGAGAAGTGTTAACAAAACAAGAAGCGTTAGAAATCTTTAAAGATGATTCGTATAAAATCGATATTATTAACAATCTTGAAGATGATGCAACAATAACTGCATATCGTCAAGCTGAATTCATCGATTTATGTCGTGGTCCCCATGTTGAGACGACAAAGAAAATGAAATATTTCAAATTATTAAAAGTTTCTGGAGCGTATTGGAAAGGGGATTCCAAGAATAAAATGCTTCAACGTGTATATGGAATTACATTTGAAACTGAAGAAGACCTTAATCAATACCTTGAATGGTTAGAAGCTGCGAAAGCACGCGACCACAAAAAACTTGGTAAAGAACTTGAACTCTTTATGATGAGTGAATTTGGGCCAGGATTCCCATTTTGGTTACCAAATGGTATGACATTACGTCATGCTTTAGATGAATACTACTATAACGCGCATATTAAACGTGGTTATGTGTTTACACAAACACCAACAATGCTGAATAAAGAGTTGTGGGAAGTTTCAGGACACTGGGAAAACTACCGTGAAAACATGTATACCTCAACAATCGATGATCGCGAATTCGCAATCAAGCCGATGAATTGCCCAGGTGGAATGCTTGTCTATAAAAACGGCTTACATTCATACCGCGATTTACCGATTCGTCTTGCTGAAATGGGTCATGTGCATCGTCATGAAGCCAGTGGTGCGCTAAATGGTTTATTCCGTGTGCGTTCCTTTACACAAGATGATGCCCATCTATTTATGAGAGAAGATCAATTACAAGATGAAATCGTAGAAATATTAGATTTTATTGACGAGATTTATTCTACATTTGGTCTTTCATACTCAATCGAATTATCGACACGTCCTGAGGACAAGTATATTGGTGACATTGCGGTTTGGGACCGATCTGAACAAGCCCTCAAAGAGGCTTGTATGGCTGCTGGTGTCGACTTTAAAATTAATGAGGGAGATGGTGCGTTCTACGGTCCGAAACTCGACTTTAAAGTGCGAGATTCATTGAATCGTGTATGGCAATGTGGTACGGTTCAATTAGATATGAATCTTCCTGAACGTTTTGATCTTACATATGTCGCAGAAGATGGTAAGAAAAAACGACCTATTATGCTTCATCGTGCAATTTTCGGTTCAATTGAACGCTTTATCGGTATTCTTATTGAACACTTTGCAGGGGGATTCCCATTATGGATGGCTCCAAAACAGATCGAAATTATTCCTGTTAATACAGAGTTCCATATGGACTATGCCAATGAAGTTTGCGATCTTCTTTTAAATAAAGGAATTCGTGCACATGTCGATGGACGTAATGAAAAATTAGGCTATCGCTTACGTGAAGCGCAAAAGAATAAAATTCCACTTCAATTAATCATTGGAGATAAAGAAATCGAAGATCGTAGTGTCAATGTTCGCCGTTATGGTGAGCGTGCACAAAACCCATTTGAACTTGATGCATTTATGCAATTAGTGGAAGCAGAAATTAAATCCCGTTATATTCATAAAATTGAGAAAGACTAGTTTTTAAGGCATTAAATCGATCATAAATCGAGCGTAAATACACCATTGTATTTACGCTCTTTTTTGATATGTCAGTCCTCAAAGTGAAGTAGAGGGGCACTTATCCCTACATATATGATACCGGTTACATTTATTTGTGACATTTCTATTGATTATCAATATAAAATTCGATACGATATAGATACAAGGAAACTTGTATGGAGGAAACAGATGAAAAAACTATTTTCTAGTGTTTTAGTTGTCTTGTTAGCTCTTTCTCTAACCGCTTGTTCAGGTGGCGAAAAAGCACAAGATGGTAAAGGCGCAGAAATCGCTTTGATTACTGACGTTGGTACAATTGATGACCGCTCATTTAACCAAGGTTCATATGAAGGCGTTAAACAGTATGGTGACGAAAATAAAGTCACATATACATACTATCGTCCCGTTGCAAAAGATGACGAGGCATACTTTAACGAAATCGAAAAAGCGATTACTGAAGGGGGCGCTAAGGTTGTCGTTATGCCAGGATTTTTATTCGCGAACGCAGCTTTTAGAGCACAAAAGGAATTCCCAGATGTTAACTTTATTTTTGTAGATGGTGCTCCTTCGGAAACACCACAGTCAGAGCCTGTAATTGGTCCTAATATGTATTCTGTTGTTTGGGAAGAACAACAAGCTGGATTCTTAGCAGGATACGCTGCAGTCAAAGATGGCTATACAAAACTAGGTTATATTGGTGGTATGAAAGTTCCAGCTGTTGAAAAATTCGGTTTAGGTTATGTTTACGGAGCGAATCATGCAGCTGAAGAATTAGGTATTACTGTTGATATGATGTACAAGTATTCAGGAACATTTGAAGCATCTCAAGAAGTTCAGATGTTAGCTTCAGGTTGGTATGCAGGGGGAACTGAAGTAATCTTTGTTTCTGCTGGTGGTGCTGGTCCTTCAGTATTTAAAGCTGCAGAGGATAAAGAAGCTAAGGTTATTGGTGTTGACGTTGACCAATCAGGCGAAAGTGAAACAATCATCACTTCTGCTTTAAAAGAACTTCAACTTGCTGTTTATGAAGGATTAAAAGCACACTATGATGGCAAATTCCCAGGTGGTACGCAACATGCTTACAATATCAATGACGACGGTGTCGGATTACCTAAGAATTTCGACCGTTTCAAAACCTTTAAACAAGAAGATTTAGAAAAAGTTATCGCTGATATGAAAGCGGATAAAGATGGTGTTACTTCAACGATTAAAAAACAACATGCTGATGACTTTACAGATGTTATCAGTGATCCAATCTTGAAAAATATCAACATCACATTTATTAAATAGTAATGTAAAACGGCTAATTAGCCGTTTTCTTTTATCAAATCTCAACCGCACCACTTTTACTTTTATTAAAGTCTATCTCATAGGCCGTTTTGAAGTCAAATATTTTTCGCGGCATTGAGTTAATTTTGAAGCAAATATCATCAAGATATTG